>NZ_CP084222.1:300129-600259 GCF_020268605.1 Arsenophonus apicola | reverse complement strand
AGCGGTAAAAAATAATTAATCAAACACACTAGGTTGTGTAAATTCTATCGTAGGTAGACTTTACGATATTCGTATTTTATAACAGTAGAAAACATTTATAGTATCCTATTTTATTATTCAGTTAACCATAATGTTAGCTATTTGTTAATTTGCTGTTTTGCAGTTAGTCGTTTTTCTATTGCATCAAATAACATACCCGTAATTGATATATCCGAAAATGCGGCTTCAATTTCACGTATACAGGTAGGACTGGTAACATTAATTTCGGTTAAGCGATCACCAATAATATCTAAGCCAACGAAAATTAACCCTTTTTCTTTTAATATAGGCGCGACTGTTCTAGCAATTTTCCAATCACTTCCTGTCAATGGCCTCGCTTCCCCAGATCCTCCAGCAGCTAGATTTCCTCGCGTTTCACCTTGAGCTGGAATACGGGCTAAGCAATAAGGAACCGGTTCACCATCGACAACCAACACACGTTTATCACCTTCTTTGATAGCAGGTAAGTAATCTTGCGCCATACAGAAACGCTGACCATGTTGGGTTAATGTTTCGATAATGACGCTGACATTAGGATCATCTTTTGTTAGCCGGAAAATAGACGCGCCACCCATTCCATCCAGGGGTTTAAAGATGACATCACCATGTTTTTGATGAAATTCACGTAGTTTTTTATTATTTCGGGTTACTAATGTATCAGGCGTTAACTTAGCAAACCAGGCAGTAAATAGTTTTTCGTTACAATCCCGTAGGCTTTGAGGTTTATTGACAATTAAACTACCTGCTTGTTCTGCTCTTTCAAGGATATAAGTGGCGTAAATATATTCAGTATCAAATGGAGGATCCTTTCGCATTAAAATCACATCAAGATTTTTCAGCGCAATATCTTGCTCAGCACCAAATTCATACCATTGCATAGTATCTTGTTTAATATTGATCAGTTGCTTAGTATGCCCGTATGCTTCGCCTTGTAATAAATAGAGATCGCCCATTTCTAGATAGTGAATTTCATAGCCACGGCGTTGTGCTTCTAATAGCATAGCGAAACTACTATCTTTTTTAATTTTTATGGTTGAAATGGGATCCATCACAATACCTAATTTGATCATTTTGTCTCCTTAACCAAGATCGCCGAAACGAACTTGTAATGCTGTGATTGCAGTTAACGCAGTGGTTTCTGTTCTTAATATCCGAGGTCCAAGTAGGATATTAGTAAATTGGTAATTAGTTGTCATTATGATTTCTTCTGGTGAAAGTCCGCCTTCTGGGCCAATGAGTAAGCGGACTTTATTTACAGATGCAGGCAGTGTATTAATACTTGATTGGGCTTTAGGATGGAGATTAATTTTTAATGCATCATCTTTTTCCATGCACCAAGCTTCAAGAGGCATGACTGAACGAATTAAGGGGATCTTGTTACGTCCACATTGTTCGCAAGCAGAAATAGCAATATTCTGCCATTGTTGTTGCTTTTTACTCAGTCGCCCGGGATCCAGTTTAACATTACAGCGTGCAGAAAGTAGTGGAGTAATGGTATTGACGCCAAGCTCTACTGATTTTTGAATAGTGAATTCCATTTTTTCCCCGCGAGAAATAACTTGTCCAAGATGGAGATCTAAAGGGGATTCTCTGTTTGCAATTGTCGCCAGCCCGAGCTGCACTATAACTGATTTTTTATTAGCCTCGAGTATTTGCGCCACGAAAATAGAATTACTACCGTCAAATAACTCAATATTTTGTCCTACACTCATACGTAGAACTCGACTAACGTGGTTAGTGGCATTATCACTTAATCGTATTATTGCGCCTGATTCTAATGCTTCAGGATGATAGATCCGAGGAACACGCATAACCATGCTTCCTTATAAACTGAATGCTAGCAAAATATTGTGCCTATAATAGAGATGGGAAAATAAACTAGCAAGTTGTCTCGCTAGCTATTGATTTTCCCTTTTTATTTTGCGTAATAATTCGCAAAAAATCGCTTACAAGCAGATTATTGTTAATATCTATTGTAGAACTGTTGTTAAGCATTGTTTTTTATTTATGCATGTTGGAAATGGATGCTGAGAGAATAATGAGGATTTTTCAAAAAGGAATTTGAAGATGGCAACGTGGCTCACCACTTTTTCGTATTGGCAACTGATACAAGCGTTTATTATAACAATTATTTTATTCCCTTTAAGCCAATTATTAATTAGTTATTTACCATTTCATCTATTTAATTATAGATTTAATGGCTCACCCAGTAGATGTCTCCTTTTTATTACTCTTTTTATTCCTTTCACTATCATATTCTTGTTACTTACCGACCTTAGCCATATGATGATTTTACTTTTTTTCGTCTGGTTTAGCGTATTACTGGCTTTTATTGATCATCAGACAGGCTATTTACCAGATTTATTAGTCTATCCCTTACTTGTATTAGCATTACTTTTTCATGCTATGCAATCTAGTGAGCAACTGTTACTAGCTATTTATGGTGCCTTGATTGGTTATTTAATATTTTGGTTTATTTATGGTTTTTTTAAATTGGCTATTAAACGTCGAGGATTAGCACAAGGAGATATTAAACTTGTTGCGGCTTATGGTGCTTGGTTAGGCATATATATTTTACCTTATCTAATGTTATTATCTGCTTGTCTAGGCTTACTTAATTATGTTTTTTTATGGGTCAAAATACGATATAAACCAGATAAAATTGCTTTTGGTCCCGCATTAGCCAGTGCAGGTATTAGTCTCATGTTGATTAAATATTTTAAAGAGGATTGGCTCATAAAAAATATTCTTTAACAAGTTAGTATGTTGATATTTGGGGCTATAGGGTAACTCTGTTACACTTAGACTGGTATTATTAATGAAAAAAGACTTTATTAATTTTATGTACTTTTAACTCACTAGATAAAATATGAGGAAAGTTCAAATGAAAAAAGCAAGTTTGCTATTATCTTTTCTTATCTGTTGTTCATTTTCAATTATGGCAACTGTGCCAAATGGTGTTACGGTATTTGCCTCTCAAAAAGAAGCCGGTAGTATTTCTACAGCGAAGAAATCCTATTATACAAAAAGATTCGAGGTAATGGTTGCTAATTTGTCGGAAAAAGAGCTTGATCTGTCTAAATATTGTTTCAAGGCTTTTTTAGGTTCAAGAGAATTCAAAGTTGATACCATTGATGAGAACTTACATAATAAAGTGCTAAAAAATAACGAAAATGCAAAAGGTATGATTGTATTTGCTTCTATTAATCGTGATATTACTAAAGCAGCAATGGTTAAATTAACTGATAATTGTAAATAAATAATCTCAAAACGCAGCTTAACTTTATAATAAGCAGCTGCGTTAAATTATTAGAGATGTCTTTTTAATAAGTTTAAATTTATTCTTACACTAACTAAATAACTGTTTACCCCTTTCAATCCATGGAAAGGCATAAATAAATTTTATGATAAAGAAGCTGCTGATAAATTTTGTAGATATTTTTGCCATAGTTGGGGTTGAGAAAAATATCTATCTAAATTTATTACCATCAGATTTTCATTATGTTGAGCAATTAGGGTCGGAAAACCGGAACGAGCAACTTTATGTAATAAGGTACGACTAGATTGGATATGTTTGTTAGTTGGTTCATCTTTATTGATGGCAAAAGTTTGTTGAAACAGCGGTTTGTCTAGTCCAATCTGTTGTGCTAATTGCAACAAAGTGTTCTCATCACTGACCTGAAGCCCATCAATATAATGCGCTGTTTGGATGGCCTTTAACATTGTTAAACCTTTATTTGCTAATTCATCAGCGGTAATAATTGCTGTTATCGGTGGTAACGAATCTAGTATTACATTATTTTGTTGTAACATTTGGTGATAATTATCACCAAATGTTTGTCCAGTTATACTGGCAATCTGCTTATCAGTATCTAACAAAAATTGACGCCATTGATCGTCAATCTTTACTCGGTTATAACCTGTCAGCATACCACCACCATGTAGTTGTAGTTTAATATTTGGCTGACTAGCTGCAATTTCTATCAATGGAGACGCACCATAACACCAACCACAGAAAGGATCAAAAATATAATGTAAGGTTATTGATGACATTTTTTCCTCGCGAAATTATTGTGGCCATTTCATTTCACCCTTCAATACTTTGGCGCTCAATTCGAGACTAGCAGGCTCTTTTAAATTTGGGTAAGCTTGCTGCATAATGTCAATGACTTCAGTTGAATTTTTACTTTTTGCTAAAACTTTTTCTAGTTTTTTTATATAGTTTTCTGTAAAAGTAACGCTGGTAATATCTTTTGCCGAAGGTTCAAGGTAATGCCCCGGAATAACGACTTTTGGCTTAAGTTGTTTAATACTTTCTAACGCTTGTAGCCAGTGTTGGCGAGATGCTTTGCTCTGAGTGTCAGCTGTCCAGACATGAATATTGTCAGAGACAAGAACACCGCCAACAATAGCTTTAAGTTTAGGGATCCAAACAAAAGTACGATCAGGTGCAGCACTTTTTAGTCCCTGAATTTTAATTTTTTCACCATTAACCGTTAATGTATTACCTTGCAACACCTCAGGAATAATGATTTTGTTAGGTGCTTGTTGTTTCAATATAGGCCCCCAATAGGCCTGTTTACCCTCTTTTGTCGCCTTTATCGCTTTAACCGTCTCGGCTGTTGCTAATACTTTTGCATTAGGAAAAGCTTTAGTAATAACCTCTAGTCCAAAATAATAATCGGGATCAGAATGACTAATATAAATTGTTGTTAGTTTTTTATTTAGTTTTTTTATACCATTAACTAATTCTTCCGCATCATTTTTTTGAAATTGGGCATCAATAAGAATTATTTCATGCTCGCCACTAATAATTTCAGAAGAGACGGGGAAAATACTTTTTTCACCGGGGTTATAGACTGACATTTTTAAATTTGTCGCTTGAACTAATGTGCTGAAAGTAAAAAGCACAGCCATAGTGATGATGGAGCCAACTTTCATAATGTTTTCCTTAATACTGAATGAATGTTTAATCACTCATAGCAAATGGTAAAAACCGAAAGAAAAATAACACGCTTGACAGTAAGTTATTGTATATATGCGTATTCAAACAGGGTAACAATACAATTTCACCAGCAAAGAGTATTTTAGTCGCTGCTTGGCAAATTTCGCCCATATACAAAATAGTATTACTGTGGATCGACAATTAATCAATAAAACAGTTAACTGACGAGATGATCCTATACAATTAGCATGGCATATTATTAATTAATCAAAAAATAATCTAATTATTTTTAATTATCAATATTTTATTTATAAAAATAACTCAATAATATTAAGAATTAGTATTCAATTTTTTAAACTTAAATTGGTTGATGGATCAGTTTAAAAATAATCAATCATGAAAGGCTTTAAGTAACTGTGTTTCAAATTCTTTAATAGTCATTTTTAGGCATTGAATAAATCTTTCAGTAAGTTCAGAAGAAGGGCGATGTATTGGCTTAATTAAATTGACAGTGAAAGGAATTGGTTTAATAAAAGGTCTGATACAAAGGCTATCAGGATCATGTTGTAGAAAATCAATAACGGTAAATGGATTGACGATTGAAATACCTAATCCTTCCCTGACCATAGCACAAACAGAGGCAGCATTATGTACTTCCATAATCATTCGCCGGCTAATATGTTGTTCAGCAAAAAATGTATCAATTGCTTGGCGATAACTATCGGTAATTGAGAGACTAATAAAAGCAACATTATTAAAGTCTTTAGCCGTTAAATATTTTTTTTTACTTAGTGGGTGCATACGAGGTAAAACAACGACTTCATTTAGGCTAATTAAAATATCGCCATAGGTACCGGTGGGTATCTGTTGATTTTCTGTCAAACCGATATCGTAATGTTGCGCTGAAAGCCATTCCTCTAATATAGGTGACTCTTGAGAGGTAATGGTGAAGTTAACTTCAGGGTAATTGAGCAGCAACCGTTTACAGACTTTAGGTAATAGCGACTGACTAAATACCGGTAAACAGGCAATTGAAAGTTTACTATCACAAAATTGTCTGATATTTTCCGCCATATTATAGATCCTTTCTAATCCATAATAAGAACGTTCGACTTCTGCGAATAACCTTAACCCCTGAGCAGTTGGCAATAGCCGCCCTTTGACCCTATCAAATAATTTAAATCGTAACAGATTTTCTAGACGACTGATTTCACGGCTGACTGTGGGCTGAGATGTTCTAAGTAATTGGGCTGCATCGGTTAAGTTTTTGGTGGTCATGACCGCGCGAAAAATTTCTATATGACGCCAGGAAAAAGTTTTCATTTATATAACTCGCTGCAGTTATCTATATCCAATATGAATAAACTATAGCTAAATAGATATTTTTAATCCTCATTTTTTCTATTAATAATAATAAAAAATGAAAAAATAAATTAAGGTTATTAATGACAACGTTTGCAACCACAACGAGTCGATATTTGACAGCAGAACAATTAATTAAACTTCCTGCTCAATTCGAAACCCCTATCTGGATCTATGATAGTGAAGTTATTATACAGGCGATTATGCAGTTAACCGCATTTGATGTGATCCGTTTTGCGCAAAAAGCATGCTCCAATATTCATATTTTGCGTTTGATGCGTGAACAGGGGGTGAAAGTTGATGCTGTATCATTAGGCGAAATTGAAAGAGCGTTAGTCGCAGGTTTTCGTCCAGGAAGTGAACAAGCCGAAATTGTGTTCACCGCGGATGTGATTGAAAAGCAAACTCTTGAGCGTGTAATAGAGTTAGATATTCCGGTTAATGTCGGATCGATTGATATGCTGGTTCAATTAGGAAAAGCCAAACGGCATCATCCTATTTGGTTACGTATCAATCCTGGGTTTGGCCATGGACATAACCAAAAAACCAACACGGGTGGAGAAAATAGTAAGCACGGTATCTGGTTTAGTGATCTGCCATTAGCTATTGAAAAAATTAATCAATATCAGTTAACGCTGGTCGGGATACATATGCATATTGGTTCTGGGGTTGATTATTGTCACCTGGCTAAAGTCTGTGACGCCATGGTAGAGCAGGTCATCTTGAGTGGTTGTGATATACAAGCTATTTCTGCTGGTGGCGGATTGTCGATCCCATACAATTTAGCTGAAGAGCGGATTGATATTAACCATTATTTTGCCTTATGGAATAGTGCTCGTGAACGTATTTCAGCGCATTTGGGGCATCATATTACACTAGAAATTGAGCCTGGTCGTTATTTGGTAGCAGAATCAGGTGTGCTTTTAGCTGAAGTTAGGGCAATAAAAAAAATGGGCAAAAATCATTATGTACTAGTTGATAGTGGTTTTAATGATCTTATGCGTCCTGCTATGTATGGTTGTTATCATCATATCTCTGTCTTAGCAGCGGATAATCGAGATCTTACTAATGAAAATTTACGTGAAACCTTAGTTGCTGGTCCTTTATGTGAATCTGGTGATGTTTTTACACAGGCAAATAACGGCGCTGTTGTCCCTCGTTTATTACCTGAAATTCATGTGGGCGATTATTTAGTTTTTCATGATACTGGTGCTTATGGTGCTTCTATGTCTTCTAATTATAATAGTCGCCCGCTAATTGCTGAAGTAATGTATTTAGATGGTGAGCCAAAATTAATTCGTCGGCGTCAAACATTGGCAGAGTTGTTGGCATTAGAAACATGTTTGATAACTAGTAATAAGGGAGCTTAACAGCTCCCTGTAAGCACCAGGATTAAGCAGCTTGCTCTTTATTTAACGGCGAACTATTTTTCTGTTTATCAGTTTTTTCACTAGCCACAGCCAGGGCATCATATTCAAATTCATCAACATTGATTGTTCTTGAACGGCTGGCTTCTGCTTTCCGTAAAATGTCAGCTTCTTGTGGGGTAATTTTACCGTCAGCAAGTGCTTGCTCAGCAAGTTTATCTAAATTGGTAAAGTGCGGTTTGTGTGCATTTTGGCTAACTAAGCGTTCGAAGATTGGCTCAGCGGCAATAATATCTAATAACGCGGCATTAATTATGCCATGAGGGTTGGACTCACTGGGTGTCATATATTGACCGCGACCAATGCGATCACGTGTTTCTGATGGTGTCATCATAATTTTTGCTAGTTTATGATCAAGTTGATCATTAGGTGGGGAATAATGATAACCCAATGGGAAAATGATAATACGGATTAACATAGCTACTAGACGATTCGGAAAGTTACGTAGCAGTGCTTGCATGGCTTTCTCTGATTGAAACAAACAATCTTTTATTACCCATTCGACAATAGGCAAATCCATTGTTGGACGGCCATCATCCTGAAAACGTTTTAATGTTGCTGATGCTAAATAGAGGTGACTCAAAATATCGCCTAAACGGGCAGAAATACGTTCACGGCGTTTTAACCCGCCACCTAATACAGCCATAGAAATATCAGCCAGTAAGGCAAGATTGGCACTTTGTCGATTCAATTGCTGATAGAAGCGGCGAGTATTATCTTTTGTTGGTGCTTTGCTTGTTCTGCCGTTTGTTAGGCCTAAGTAGAAACTGCGGAATAGGTTACTTATTGTGTGGCTCAAATGGCTAAACAGTAATTTATCAAAAGTGACAATATCGTTATTTTGGGTTGCAGCTATTTCCTGCAAAAGGTAAGGATGACAGCGAATAGCCCCTTGGCCAAAAATCATCATACTTCGTGTTAAAATATTGGCGCCCTCAACAGTGATCGCAATAGGAGCCCCTTGATAAAACCGAGCGAGGAAATTTGCCGGACCCATACAAATACCTTTACCGCCAGCAATATCCATTGCATCAATAATTGCTTTTTGGCCTCGATGAGTACAGTGATATTTTACAATCGCAGAGAGGACGGCTGGTTTTTCGCCTGATACAATTGCTGTAGTAATTAACGTTGAAGCAGCATCCATTAAATAGGCATTACCAGCGATACGCGCTAAAGGCTCCTCAATACCTTCCATTTTTCCAATAGGTAGTTTGAATTGCCGACGGATATAGGCATATGCGCCGATTGCCATTGCAATACTTTTTAAGCCACCCGTAGCGTTAGATGGAAGCGTAATACCACGACCAATAGAAAGACATTCCATTAACATACGCCAGCCTTGGCCGGCCATTTTGGCACCACCGATAATATAATCAATCGGCACAAAAATATCTTTACCGCGTGTAGGGCCATTTTGGAAAGGAATATTCAAAGGAAAATGGCGATGGCCAATTTCTACCCCATCAATATTGGTAGGTATCAAAGCGCACGTAATGCCGAGATCGGCTATATCGCCCAATAAATGATCAGGATCATAAAGTTTAAAGGCTAGCCCTAATACTGTAGCTACCGGCGCTAAGGTAATATAACGTTTATTCCAATTTAGACGCATACCTAATATCTGTTGGTTTTCCCATTCGCCCATACAGACAACACCGCTATCAGGAATAGCTCCAGCATCGGAACCGGCTTCAGGACTGGTTAATGCAAAACAGGGGATCTCTTCACCGCGCGCTAGTTTGGGGAGATAGTGCTGTTTTTGCTCATCTGTGCCATAATGTTGTAAAAGTTCTCCTGGGCCTAATGAGTTAGGTAAACCAACAGTAATGGCTAATATACCGGAAACCCCAGCTAATTTTTGTAATACCAGCGCTTGAGCATAAGCAGAAAATTCCAGTCCACCATACTCTTTTTTGATGATCATCGCGAAAAAACGGTGTTGCTTTAAATGTTGCCATAATTCAGTGGGTAGATCGGCTAGTTCATGGCTAATTTGAAAGTCATTAGCCATACGGCATGCTTCTTCAACTGGGCCATTTAGAAAGGCTTGTTCTTCAGCTGTTAATTGCGGTTTTGGATAATTATGTAATTTATCCCAGTTAGGCGTACCTTGAAATAAGTCGCCTTCCCACCAAGTTGTGCCCGCCTCGATGGCTTCTTTCTCGGTTTTTGACATGGCGGGGATAATTTTCTGAAAAATTTGTAAGGCTTTGCTAGAAATAAATGAGCGGCGAACTGGCAAGTAGACCAGCGGGAATAATATCGCTGCTGCGAGTAATAACGTCCAATAATACCATAAACCAGCACTAGCCATAACTAAACAATAAGCAAGTATAAGTAGGCTACTAAATAGTAGATTCGTTTTGTGATAACAAAGAATTCCGAATAAACCAATAAATAGAAAAAAAGTGAGTAGAGCCATCATGGTACTCCTGATTATGATTAAACTAAGTCATCGGAGGTCATATCTGTGTTTTTTCTTATCTTTAATCTATGTAATTTTATTTATCAATATTTTTACATGTTAATTACAATGTAGTTCACAAATTATTTATTGAACTTAACTTAGTTATGATAAGTATCTTTGATACTTCTTTCATAAAGTTTAATCCGTTACACTGGGATTGTTGAAAAAAATAATATTTTATTAGGAGTAAAAATGATGTATCAGGAGCTTATTTGTGCTGAATTAGAAGAAGCGGCGGTTACATTGAAGAATTTTCTTAATAACAAAGAAAATATCGAAGCGATTGAGCAAGCCGCGATTATGTTGGCAAATGCCTTTAAAGCGGGAGGAAAAGTAATATCTTGTGGCAATGGTGGTTCGCATTGTGATGCCATGCATTTTGCCGAAGAATTAACTGGACGTTATCGGGAAAATCGGCCAGGTTATCCTGCCATTGCGATTTCCGATGTTAGTCATCTCTCCTGCGTTGGTAATGACTTTGGCTATGACTATGTTTTTTCTCGCTATATAGAAGCTGTGGGTAAAGAAGGAGATATACTCTTTGCGCTTTCCACATCAGGTAATTCTGGCAATATCATTAAGGCAATCGAGGTTGCGCGTGCGAAAGGAATGCAAGTGATTATACTGACAGGTAAAGAAGGTGGAAAAATGGCAGGAACCGCTGATATTGAGATCCGTGTACCTCATTTTGGCTATGCCGATCGGATCCAAGAAATTCATATTAAAGTGATCCATATCTTAATTCAGTTAATAGAGAAAGAGATGGTAAAATAGTATTGCTATACAATATTGCCGGATGGGTAAGGCATTTATTTTACATGATAATGTTTGAATTTAGCAATTTCATTCTGGCATAAAGGAGGCATTATGTGTGAATTACTCGGTATGAATGCTAATGTCCCGACAGATATTAATTTTAGTTTAAGTGGTCTTATCTCTCGAGGAGGCCAGACAGGGCCACATAAAGATGGTTGGGGGATCACTTTTTATGAAGGTCGAGGATGCCGAACATTTAAAGATCCTAAGCCTTGTTATCAGTCGCCAATTGCGCGCTTTGTACAAGAGTATCCGATTAAGTCAGAAGCAGTTATTGCGCATATTCGCCAGGCAAATCGAGGTGATGTTTTATTAGAAAACACCCATCCTTTTACCAGAGAACTATGGGGAAAAAATTGGACTTATGCTCACAACGGCCAACTTAAAGGTTATAAAAAATTAGCAGTAGGGCATTATCGGCCAATTGGAGCGACAGATAGTGAGTGGGTATTTTGTTGGATGTTAAATCAACTTTCAGAAAAATATCCTAAAAAACCGGCTAACTGGTTAACTGTATATCGATTTATTGCCAAACTGGCTGATCAATTAAAGCTAATGGGGGTATTTAATATGTTGATTTCCGATGGACGATACATGATGGCCTATTGCGCGACTAATTTGCATTGGCTTACACGCAAAGCACCTTTTGGTAAGGCAAGGTTGCTTGATAACGATATTGAAATCGATTTTCAGCAACATACTCAAACAACTGATATCGTATCAGTGATTGCAACCCAGCCTTTAACTGGCAATGAGTATTGGCAACGAATCCAGCCGGGGAGTTTTGTTTTATTCCATTTGGGCACGCGCATACTGTAATCTTTCACCTACTATAGCTGGCGATGATTGACGATTAGGAAATTTGTTTACTAAATATTGTCCTTGTTCAATATTAATTACCGGCAATTGATTTGTTTTAGTAAAATATTCATATGCGGGTTGCAGTTGCTGCCAAAACATATAGTAACGTGAATTCCGGTGACGATTCATATTGGCCGATGTCATTTTAAAAGGATAAATATTGACCTGTATTTCATATTGGCCATTCTGTAAGGCATTTTCCACATAACGATAGATTTCATTTATATAGCGATCAGTCATAGCATAGCAGCCAATTGACCTACAGCCACCATGTACCATTAAATAAGCACCTGTATAACCATGAGCTCGGTCATATTCATTAGGAAAACCTAAATTAAAAGCGCGATAATATTTACTATTGGGTTTTAATTGTGAGCGTGTAATGCGATAAAATCCTTCTGGACTTTTTAAGTCACCTTCTCTTGTTTTAGGCCCTAATCCACCAGAAAAATTACAGATTGGATAGCTTTTAAATAAGGAAAATAACCCTTTTTCATTTTTAGTATAGAGTTCAAGTACTCTTTCTTCTTTAAAAATTTGAATAAATAGTGAATTATTTAAGTGTTTTTTGCTGTTATTACGGATATCCAATGGATAATATAGCCTTGACGCTGAGTAGCTATTACTGATAAAAAATAAAAGGGAAAAGATCCCTATGCTAATAAAAAAAGAGCGTTTCATAAGTTCCATACAAAAGTGAGTTATTGTACAAAAAAAGTACATAAATATTAATCATACATTTGTATTGTAGTTTTTTATATTAAAAATTAATAATTTTGTCTCCTGCCATTTTTGGCTTATTTCGCTAAAAATTCTAATATCCATCGAAAAAGATGATTTGAATGATCGTTATTTGCGAATTGTTCTTAAAATAATAAAAAATTTATTCTTATTTGCTTGAACTAAATCACTTGTTGTATCAGACAGCAAGCCAGGGAACTGATAAAATCGTCTTCGTTAAAATAATAGGTAAATTGTAATTAATTGGTGGGGATTCATTAGCTGGCTTGTTTCAATTATTCAACAGCCTTTTAATTATTGGTTGCTATCTGATTTCATTTGAAATCGTTAGCTTAGGGTTTAACTGATAAACTTGTGCAATTCTTATGATTAAAATTAAAAAAGGACTCAACCTCCCGATTGCAGGAGTGCCCGCTCAAGTGATAGCGGATAGCCCTGTCATTCATCATGTTGCAGTATTGGGTGAAGAGTATATAGGGATGCGTCCTTCAATGTTGGTGAAGGAAGGTGAGCAAGTTAAAAAGGGGCAAATTCTTTTCGAAGATAAGAAAAATTCAGGCGTATTTTTTACCAGCCCGGCTTGTGGCACTATCATAAAAATCAATCGAGGTGAACGCCGAGTACTTCAATCTATTGTTATTGAAATTCATGGCGATGAGCAAATTGTATTTAATCGTTATGATAATAATCAACTTGATACATTAACGTATCAACAAGTAGAAGCTAATTTACTTCAGTCAGGTTTGTGGACAGCAATGCGAACGCGTCCTTTTAGCCATACTCCAGTACCAGGTAGCAGCCCAAAAGCAATTTTTGTTACGGCGATGGATACGCGTCCACTGGCGGCGGATCCGTTGTTGATTATTGCCGAAGAGCAAATGGCATTCAATGATGGTTTGAAAGTATTGACTAAATTAACTGAAGGAAAAATTTATGTTTGCCATGGAGACGGTAACTTAGTCAAGTTTACTGGTAATGAACAAATTATTTATAAGCAGTTTATTGGCCCACATCCTGCGGGGTTAGTCGGCACCCATATCCATTTTCTAGAGCCGGTTAGTGCCGAGAAAACTGTCTGGCATTTAAATTATCAAGACGTGATTGCGATTGGTAAACTTTTTACGACCGGCCATCTTTATTCGGATCGCGTAATCTCACTGGCAGGACCTCAAGTTAAAAAGCCACGTTTAGTTCGGACTTGTTTAGGCGCTGATCTGTACGAATTAACGGAAGGTGAACTAAAAATAGGAGAAAATAGAATTATCTCAGGGTCAATTTTATGGGGTAATAAATGTGATGATACACGAGGTTATTTGGGCAGATTCCATAATCAAGTTTCGGTATTACGTGAAGGACGTGAAAAAGAGTTATTTGGCTGGATTGCGCCTGGAATAGATAAGTTTACTATTACCCGCACCACACTTGGCCACTTTCTGAAAAATAAACAGTTTAATTTCACTACCACGACTAATGGTAGTGAACGTTCTATAGTTCCAATTGGTAATTATGAACGCATTATGCCGCTTGATATTATGATCACCCATTTGTTACGCGATCTGCTTGTTGGTGATTTAGCCAGCTCTCAGCAACTTGGTTGTCTTGAACTGGATGAGGAAGATTTGGAGCTGTGCACCTATGTTTGCCCAGCCAAATATGAGTATGGTCCTGTACTACGTAAGGTATTGGCCAGAATTGAGCAAGAAGGTTAACTACATGGGCTTAAAGAATTTATTTGAAAAGTATGAACGTCATTTTGAACCCGGTGGAAAACTAGAAAAATACTATGTGCTCTATGAAGCAGTGGCGACTATTTTTTATACTCCGGGAACAATCACACACGGGCGATCGCATGTTCGTGATAGTATTGATCTAAAGCGAATGATGATTCTAGTCTGGTTGTCCGTTTTTCCAGCCATGTTTTGGGGAATGTATAATGTCGGCGCACAAGCGATTCCAGCTCTTTATCAATTAAATAGTGAAGCTGAATTGCAGAAGATCCTGGTGTCCGATTGGCATTATAGCATCGCTCAGTTTTTGGGCGCTTCATTAACACCAGAGGCTGGCTGGGCAAGTAAAATGTTGCTTGGTGCGGTATATTTTTTACCTATCTATATAGTAGTTTTTTTAGTTGGTGGTTTTTGGGAAGTATTATTTTCATTGATTCGTGGTCATGAAATCAATGAAGGCTTCTTTGTCTCTTCTATTTTGTTTGCCCTTATTGTACCGCCTACTATACCGCTTTGGCAGGCAGCATTAGGTATTACGTTTGGTATTGTTGTGGCGAAAGAAATTTTTGGTGGTACTGGACGTAATTTTATAAATCCAGCATTAGCTGGGCGTGCATTTCTATTTTTTGCTTATCCAGCTCAAATTTCAGGTGATTTAGTTTGGACTGCAACAGATGGTTTCTCTGGTGCTACGCCGTTGTCACAATGGGCGAGGGGTGGAGATCATGCACTAATAAATAATTTGACCCATCAGCCTGTGACTTGGATGGATGCTTTTTTGGGCAATATTCCAGGCTCGATTGGTGAAGTTTCAACTTTAATGATCTTAATCGGTGGGGCGTTGATTTTATTTTGCCGAATAGCTTCGTGGCGTATCGTTGCCGGTGTGATGATAGGTATGATGGCAATGTCTTATCTATTTAATGCGATTGGATCATCGACTAATCCATTATTTGCGATGCCTTGGTACTGGCATTTAGTGCTAGGCGGTTTTGCTTTTGGCATGATGTTTATGGCGACAGATCCTGTTTCGGCCTCTTTTACTAATGAAGGTAAATGGGCATATGGCATGCTGATTGGTGTGATGTGTGTTCTCATCAGAGTCATTAATCCTGCTTATCCGGAAGGAATGATGTTGGCGATTTTGTTTGCCAACTTATTTGCGCCTCTGTTTGATTATCTGGTAGTTCAGGCAAATATTAAACGGAGAAAAGCCCGTGGCTAACGATAAAATAAAAAATCCCAAAGATAGCGTCGGCAGAACATTTCTTGTGGTATTTATTCTGTGTTTAGTTTGTTCAATAGTTGTATCTGGTGCAGCGGTCGGTTTGAAATCTAGACAGCAAGCACAAAAATTATTAGATAAGCAACGTAATATTCTTGATATAGCTGGTTTACTCAAGCCAAAAATGTCAGCTAAAGAGATACAATCTCTTTATAATGCTCGTATTAGCGCTAAAATTTTGGACTTCAAAACAGCTGAAATATCAAATAGTAATGGCAACTTCGATCTTAATAGTCAACTGCGTAATGATGACACACGAATTGTATTATCACCAGAACAAGATGTAGCTAAGATTCGTTATAGAGCCAACCTGGCAGAAATTTATTTAGTCAATGATGATCATGGGAAAACCATGGCACTTGTTTTACCGGTTTATGGTTCTGGTTTATGGTCAGTAATGTATGCTTTTATCGCTGTTGATATAGATGGAATCACATCACGTGGTATAACTTATTATTCTCATGGTGAAACGCCAGGTTTAGGTGGAGAAGTGGATAATCCACAATGGCGCGCCCAATGGATTGGTAAAAAACTCTACAATCAACAAGGGGAACCTGCGATAAAAATTGTGCGTGGTGGCGCAATAGATGATCCCTCTAGTATCGATGGCCTATCAGGAGCAACACTAACATCAAACGGTATTCAGAAAATGTTTGATTTCTGGTTGGGTAATAATGGTTTTGGTCCGTTTCTGGATAAAGTACGCAAAGGAGAGTTAAATCATGGCTGATAGTAAAGAGATTAAACGCGTGCTGATTGGACCTTTATTGGATAATAATCCTATTGCATTGCAAGTTTTAGGCGTTTGTTCGGCTTTAGCGGTAACGACAAAATTAGAAACTGCTCTTGTAATGGCTATTGCTGTGACCTTAGTGACTGGTTTTTCTAGCTTTTTTATCTCATTGATTCGTCATTATATTCCTAGTAGTGTGCGAATTATTGCTCAAATGACAATTATTGCTTCTTTGGTTATTGTTGTTGATCAAATCCTGCGCGCTTACGCTTATGAAGTCTCTAAGCAACTTTCCGTATTTGTCGGTTTAATTATTACTAATTGTATCGTTATGGGACGAGCGGAAGCTTATGCAATGAAATCGCCACCAATTGAAAGTTTCATGGATGGTATAGGTAATGGTTTGGGATATGGCGCTATTTTAATTTTAGTTGGTTTCCTAAGAGAACTATTTGGTTCAGGTAAACTATTCGGTATTACTATTCTGCAATCGGTTCAGAATGGTGGTTGGTATCAGCCAAATGGCTTGTTCCTGCTTGCACCAAGTGCGTTTTTCATCATTGGTATGTTGATTTGGGGACTGCGCACATTAAAACCTTCACAGGTTGAAAAGGAGTAACAGACGCAATGGAACATTATATCAGCTTGTTTGTTCGAGCTGTGTTTATTGAAAACATGGCTCTTGCCTTTTTTCTGGGTATGTGTACATTTTTGGCTGTTTCTAAAAATGTCAAAACTGCTTTTGGGTTAGGTATTGCAGTTACTGTTGTTCTGGGTATTTCCGTACCCGCAAATAATTTAGTTTATAATTTCATTTTACGTGATGGTGCCCTGATCGAGGGAGTTGATTTAAGTTTTTTAAATTTCATAACTTTTATTGGTGTCATTGCCGCATTAGTACAAATTCTTGAAATGATTTTGAATCGTTATTTTCCCGCCCTTTATAACGCATTAGGTATTTTTCTACCATTGATCACCGTTAATTGTGCGATTTTTGGTGGTGTCTCGTTTATGGCCCAGCGTGAATATAATTTTAGTGAATCTATTGTTTATGGATTTGGTTCAGGATTGGGATGGATGCTAGCCATTGTTTTATTGGCATCTATTCGTGAAAAAATGAAATATGCTGATATCCCATCGGGTTTAAAAGGTTTAGGGATCACCTTTGTCACTACTGGTTTGATGGCATTGGGTTTTATGTCTTTTTCCGGTGTACAGTTATAAGGGTGAAAATAATTCATGGATATTATTATTCTTGGTGTCGTAATGTTTACCCTAATTGTGTTGATTCTAACGGCAATGATTTTATTTGCCAAATCTAGATTAGTAAACACAGGGGATGTAAAAATTGAAGTTAATGGTGACCCTAAAAAGAGTTTTGCTGCTCCAGCAGGCGATAAGCTATTAAATATGTTGTCCAATCAGGGTATTTTTGTTTCATCTGCCTGTGGCGGCGGAGGTTCTTGTGGCCAATGTCGGGTGACAATCAAGCAGGGTGGCGGTGATATCCTGCCTACTGAACTGGCCCATATTAATAAACGCGAAGCCAGAGCAGGATGTCGTTTGGCTTGTCAGGTTAATGTAAAACAGGATCTGAAAATTGAATTACCTGAAGAGATTTTTGGGGTAAAAAAATGGGAATGTGAAGTTATTTCGAATGAGAATAAAGCCACTTTCATTAAAGAACTAAAATTAAAAATTCCCGCAGGAGAAGTTGTCCCTTTTCGGGCAGGTGGCTATATTCAGATCGAATGTCCGCCACATAAAGTTTCTTATGCTGATTTTGATGTGCCTGATGAGTATCGTGAAGATTGGGATAAATTTAATCTATTTCGTTATGTCTCTGAAGCAAAAGAGCAGACAGTAAGAGCTTATTCAATGGCAAATTATCCAGAAGAACATGGAATTATCATGTTAAACGTCAGGATAGCAACACCACCGCCAAAAGCCGCAGATTTACCTCCAGGGATCATGTCCTCTTACATTTGGTCATTAAAACCAGGTGATAAAGTTACTATTTCTGGGCCATTTGGTGAATTTTTTGCTAAAGATACCAATGCGGAAATGATTTTTATTGGTGGCGGGGCGGGTATGGCACCAATGCGCTCACATATTTTTGATCAATTAAAGCGCTTAAATTCTAAACGGAAAATCAGTTTTTGGTATGGGGCCCGTTCAAAACGTGAAATGTTTTATGTTGAAGATTTTGATCAATTGGCGGTTGAAAATAAAAATTTTACCTGGCATGTTGCGCTATCAGATGCAATGCCAGAAGATAATTGGCAAGGGTATACAGGCTTTATTCATAACGTTTTATATGAAAACTATTTGAAAGATCACCCAGCGCCAGAGGATTGTGAGTTTTATATGTGTGGTCCTCCTGTGATGAATGCCGCAGTTATTAAGATGCTTAAAGATTTAGGCGTTGAAGATGAAAATATTTTATTAGATGATTTCGGTGGTTAATTCTTTCCTGTCTTTTAACTCATGTATAATCATTGAGTTAATATGGACTTAATACTCTAAAAAATTTTATGCTGAAAAATAAATTATTCAATTGGACCATTACCTTATCTACTATTTTTATGCTTTGTGGGTGCTTTGAGACAGAGCAAAAGAGTATTCAAGGACAAACGATGGGAACTTACTATGTTGTTAAGTATGTTAATCAATCGTCTCATCCTTTTTGGGAAACATTGCGTGACGATATTGATAGCCGTTTAGAAGAAGTTAACAATCAGATGTCAACTTATCGCCCTAACTCTGAATTAAGCCAATTTAATCAATTTCAACACGTAAATACACCATTTCCTGTCTCACTAGCCATGATGACAGTGGTTAAAGAAGCAATTCATATTAATAGATTAACCCATGGCGCACTCGATATTACTATTGGGCCATTAGTTAATTTATGGGGATTTGGCCCAGAAGGCAGAATAACTAAATCACCGCCGGAAGAGACACTGGAGTTGCGTCGACAATGGATTGGTATTGATAAACTGGCAATTGATGGTAATAGTCTGATAAAAAAAATACCTCAACTCTATATAGATCTTTCAGCTATTGCTAAAGGGTACGGCGTTGATGTTATAGCAGAATATTTAGAGTCACAAAATATTCATAATTATATGGTCGATATTGGTGGCGAAGTCCGGACAAAAGGCCATAATGGCAAAGGTGTAGCGTGGCGTATTGCGATTGAAAAACCTTCGGACAAAGGGCTAGAACAGTCGGTACAAGAAATTATTGAGCCTGGCAATATGTCAGTTGCTACCTCTGGAGACTATCGTAATTATTTTGAACAAGATGGTGTCTATTATTCACATACTATTGATCCGAAGACCGGTAGACCGATTATTCATAATTTAATTTCTATTACTGTTATCGCCCCAACTTGCATGATGGCAGATGGTTTATCTACTGGCCTAAATGTGCTAGGGGCAGAAAAAGGAATGGAACTAGCTGAACGTTTGAATTTACCAGTTTTTATGGTCGTTACAACGAATAAAGGTTTTGAAGAGCGTTATAGTTCGGCATTTAAACCTTATTTGGTAAAAAGGATGTAACGGAGTCACATTATGTTAACAGTATTTATTGCTACTTTAGCTTTTTTCATACTTGCTTTTATTGCTATGTCTCTTGGATATATTTTTAAACGCAAGGAAATTCAAGGAAGTTGTGGTGGGTTAAGTAGTATAGGCATTGAAAAAGTTTGTGATTGCCCGCAGCCATGTGATCTTCGTAAGAAGCGTATGGCCAGGGAAAATTGTCAAAAGCAACAACAGATGAACAACCGTATTATTTAATAAAAAATCTCGTTATTAATAGTAATAACGAGGTTATTAATATTATGATTATTTTATATTTTTAAAATATTTAGGCGAATCGACCATAACTTCGTCTGCGCCTAGTTCTTTAGCTAGTTGATAGTCAGCTTCATCTTTTATGCCAAATAAAACGATATGTGCTCCGCCGCTAGCACGAAAACATTTCATTGCTTCATGATCCCAAACTAAATCGGATGATGAACGCGCTTCTCCAAGAGTATATTTTTCGACAACTTCTACTTTACGCCGTAGTTCCAGTCCATACCAGCGCTGAGTATTAATTCTTTTATCAATCAAACAATGATGATTCATAGTAATATTTGCCAGAATATCACGGGTTTCATCACGACTTTCAAAACGTTGGATATGATCAGATAAAGCATTTAAGAAAGCTTCGTTGGTAGAATAAAAGCGAGTACGCCGAAAAGCTTTTTCTTCTTTTAATACTTTTTCAATCGCTTGTGCTTGTTCGTAAGGATCGGCATCGGGAGATTTCAGATCGATATAGAAATCGGTCGCCCGAAACTGTTGCAGTACTTGTTTTAATGTAGGAATGACAATACCTTTATTGCAATAAAGATGGTTATGACGGGAACCAAAACGGTATCCAGCATCCGCTTTCATAAGTTGCTGTGCACGGTAAGAGGAAACCGGGCCGCTTTTATTGGTTAATGTATTTAAATCAGATGGGCGATATAATATGGGCACTTTATCACTGGAAAGTTGCACGGTGATCCATATTTTATCTGCGCCATTTTTCAATGCCTGATCGATAGCATAAATGGTATTTTCTGGCGCATCGGCAGTTCCTCCACGATGGGCAACAATTTTCGGTAAATTTGCTAAGGCAGTCACTGAACAGAGCAAAAGTAGTACGGCGGTGATACTTTTATGCATTATCTTCTCCATAAGTTGTGTGTATGAAAAATATTATCAATTAATTTTATTATTAAAAGCTACCGATTAAATATAAATTAATATAGCAGATTTTTATTATTTTTTATCGTAAATATAAAAATATAACTTAGCTTTATGTTGTTTATAAAATTATTTATTTTTTTAATTATAATATCGAAATTTATTTTCTGGCTAAATAATTTTTTCTATTGTCAGTTAGAATAGTATATATTATTTTAAATTATTTTATCTTTTTAATGATAAGTTGGTGTAATAGAGTTTATTATCTATTAGATAAAATTAGTTATAATATCATCATAAAATAAATTTATTTTATCGTCATATTATATGAGAATACCTTAATTTTTTATATGTTATATTGATGGGAATTTTTTATCCTTCTTGTTTGTAAAAATAATTAAAAATTATAATTAGAAATTATTCTTTAATAAAGTTTGAATAATAAATTACAAAATTTTTTTCTTTCTATATTCTGTCATTTTTAATTTAAATTTATTTTATTTTATTAATAATGAAAATAGCTATCGCTTAATATAAAATAGGATATTATAATTATAATATTTCAAATCGACTTATTGGTTTATAGATAATAGTAAAATAGTATTATTAAATTTTTTAAATTAAGGAATAATATTAACTACTATTATTTAAATTATTTTTTAATTAAAAAGGCTATTAATCATGAAAGTTTATACGTTTAATAACGTGGTAAAGGATCCTTTTTGTCGAGGAAAACAGATTGGTGAATATTGGGCGCCGCAAATAAAACAGACGGTAATGCTTTATTTGGATTTTTTTTCTCGTATTGGTATAACTGGCGATCAGGTGAAAAGAATTGGAGAAAATAGTTTGGCTGCCCTGGAATATTGGTGTCCGGATTTGGTAAGTGAAATTGAAGCAACAGCTATGGGAGCTAATCTTCCGATTTGGTATCTAGCAAGTTTAAATGCACGCACTGAAATTTTATCAACAAAGTCAACATCCTATGCTAGTGAATGCTCTACCGCAATTTATACAGCTCCTGATATTAATATGCCGCAAACCATGCAAACTTGGGATTGGCATGATGTTTTAGCGCCTAATGGGTTGATGATTCAATTACAGAATAGAAAAGGGATGCAATTTAAGCTTTTTACTGAATTTGGTATGTTAGCTAAAATTGGTGTTAACAGTGCTGGATTAGGTTTACATTTTAATATCTTACATCATACAAGTGACAATGATTCTGGTGGTGTGCCTGTACATGCAGTAGCTCGCCGAATATTAGAAGAAGCAACAACCGTAGAAGAGGCTATCGCTTTAGCATGTTCTGCGCAAGTAAGTGCGTCGTCAGTATTAAGTGTATTTTGCCATCAGGCAGCACGATGCCGAGCCGTAAGTATTGAGTTAAGTCCATTTCGGTCAGCGATTGTTTACCCACAACAAAATAATTGGTTACTTCATACTAATCATTTTCTAGCGTCTGAATTGGTTTCGGGGGAAGGTACTACTGATGATACGACTTATAAACGTTATCAACATCTAAAAAGCGTATCTAGTGATATGAAAAATAAAAGCACTATGGCGCGCGCGGCTACAATGTGTGGTCCCGAAGGGGAGCAATCACCAATTTGTTTTCTGCCTAACAGTTCGCAACCGGATACAGAGCGTTGGCAAACTTTATTAACAATAAGTATTAATACTAAAAATGGTATATTAAAATATGCAGCTGGCAATCCTTATCAATTATCTCAAACCGGTTATCTTTCTTTCTAACAAGAAAAATTATTAAATCTAAAAAAAGTAATACGCTATTTTAATCAAGTATTTTATGGCCAAAATCCTATTATTGGATTGAGCTGTTATTGTGATTGAGTTTTTTATTTACGCTTAATAAAATTCTTACTATACTGTTTATTTAAACAGCATTGTCAGGAGCAGGAAGTGGTGCGCAAAATTATCCATATTGATATGGATTGCTTTTATGCAGCCATAGAAATGCGTGACAATCCTTCTTTGCGCACTATTCCGCTAGCGATTGGAGGTAGAGCCGATCGTCGTGGGGTAGTTAGTACAGCCAATTATTTAGCTCGACGTTATGGCGTGCATAGTGCGATGTCTACAGCTTTAGCACTTAAACATTGCCCACAATTGAAAATCATTCCTGGCCGCATGTCCTTATATAAAAAAATATCATGGCAGATACGGCAAATTCTGCTCGATTTTACCCACTTAGTTGAGCCTATTTCTTTAGATGAAGCTTATCTTGATGTGACCAATAGTCCCCATTATCACGGTTCCGCAACATTAATAGCTAATGCAATTAGACAGCGAATTTTTAATGAATTATCGCTTACCGCATCAGCCGGTATCGCACCAGTCAAATTTCTCGCTAAAATTGCTTCTGATATGAATAAACCCAATGGCCAATATGTTATTACGCCTGAGCAAGTGGCCAATTTTATTTATCCATTACCATTAAGAAAAATTCCTGGGGTGGGTAAAGTTACTGCACAACGGTTACAAAAAATGGGGTTGGAAACCTGCGGCGATATACAACAATTTGATTTAATTAGATTAGTGAAAGAATTAGGTAAGTTTGGTCAAGTTTTATGGGATCTTAGCCATGGCGTAGATCAGCGTAGGATTAATAGTGAGCGTTTACGCAAATCAATTGGGGTAGAGCGGACGGTTGCTAAAGATATTTATCAATGGGATGACTGTATGAAAATTATTGAACGACTCTACCCAGAGCTTGAGAGCCGATTAGCAAAAATTAAACCGGAGCTTAGCATTGCCAGTCAAGGGGTTAAGATGAAATTTGCTGATTTTCAATTAACGACTCAAGAGCATAGTTATCCAATTTTAAGTAAAGCTGATCTTATTCAAATAGCGCAACAGATTTGGCAACAAAGGCGAGCGGATCGTGGAGTTAGATTAGTTGGACTGCATGTCACTTTACAAAATCCACAATTAGAAAAGCAGTTAATACTGAATTGGTGAAAAGCAGGCTAAGTTTAGCCTGCAATGAGTGCTAACTTTTCTCAGGTATTGATTTGAGTACGGATGTTAACAACTGCCAATATTTAGCGACACTTTTAATATTGGCGCGTTCGTCGGGTGAATGGGCACCATATATCGTTGGCCCAATGGAGACCATATCCATTTGCGGGTAAGGTTTTTTAAATAGCCCACATTCTAAACCAGCATGGATCACCATGATCTTTGGAGCTTTACCAAATAGTTGCTGATAGGTGTTGCTAACAAGTGCCATGACGGGCGATTGCGGATCGGGTTTCCAGCCAGGATAGCTGCCTTTATGTTTAAATTCTGCCCCGGCAAGCATCGATAATGATGTCAGCATATTAACGACATAATCTTTGCCCGTTTCGATTAATGAGCGAATTAAAAAAGTAATTTCGGCCTTTTTTTCATCCATATCAACAACGCCAGTATTGAGTGAGGTTTCAACAACATCTTTTATTTCGTCGCTCATCCGAATAACCCCATTAGGCGCAGCATTGAGAAAGTGTAATAAACGAGATTGGCAATCCACGGATAGTGCTAATAATTCTGTTGTTGTCTCAGCAAGGGTAATAATTAAGTTTTTTTCAATTGCGGCAAATTCTGATTTTAGTAGTGCTAGATAGTGATTTTTGCTGGTTTCTAAATTAGCCGCTACTGATATTGGCACTGCAACAATCGCTTCACTCTCACGTGGGATCGCATTACGTAAACTACCACCTTGAATATGAATGAGCTTTAATTGTAATTCACTCGCATGGGCTGCGAGAAAACGTGCCAATAGTTTATTGGCATTCGCTAATCCTAAATGAATATCACCACCCGAATGACCACCAGTTAACCCTTTTAGTGTTATTTTGTATACTTTATGATTAGCAGGAATAGCTTCTCTTGCCAATGTAAAGGTGGTAGTAAAATCAACGCCGCCGGCGCAACCCATGTAGATCTCGCCTTCTTGTTCCGAATCGGTATTGATCAGAATATCCGCTTGTAACCAATTTGGCTGTATGCCAAACGCCCCAACCATACCGGTTTCTTCTGTCATGGTGAGTAAAACTTCTAGCGGGCCATGTTTGACATTCTCATCATCCAGTACGGCTAAAGCGGAAGCCATACCGATACCATTATCTGCACCTAATGTGGTACCTTGCGCTTTTACCCACTCATTATCTACGTAGGGACGGATAGGATCCTGCGTAAAATCGTGCTGAATATCACTGTTTTTTTGTGGCACCATATCCAAATGGGCTTGAAGAACAACCGGCAGGAGATTTTCCAAGCCGACAGTTGCCGGTTTGCGAATAAGAATATTACCGACCTTATCGCGTTCAACACTAAGTTTTTTTCTCTCTGCCCATTGCATAATATAAGAAGCAAGTGCTTCCTCATGTCCAGATGGATGAGGAATTGCACAAATTTGTGCAAATATATCCCAAAGCGGCTGTGGTGTAAGTTGTGAAAGCTCAGACACGTTTTATCTCCTATTACTACCGTATTATTAAGATTGCTAATTAATTCTACCGTCTTGGTAAATATTATTTATTTTATTAATCAGAATATCACCTTCTGACATCTATGCCTTTAGTTAATTGTGATAATATTAATTAATTTCTGGTTTTTGTTATGACAAATCACTATAATCTCGCGCAATATTTTTTCCACTAATGTGCTTTGCTAAAATAGTCTCTAGTCGTTAGGATCAGAATTTTATGAGTGAAAAATACATCGTAACATGGGATATGTTGCAAATGCATGCCCGTACTTTGGCACAACGCTTATTACCTGCCAAGCAATGGAAAGGCATTATTGCTGTTAGCCGCGGTGGGCTTGTTCCAAGTGCTATTCTTGCTCGTGAATTAGGTTTACGCCATATCGATACTGTCTGTATTTCAAGCTACGACCATAATAACCAAAGAGAACTCAAAGTTATCAAGCGAGTGGAAGGTGATGGTGAAGGTTATATTGTTGTCGACGATTTGGTCGATACCGGCGGGACAGCACAAGCTATCAGGGATATGTTTCCTAAAGGCTATTTTGTGACTATTTTTGCAAAACCCGCGGGGCGTCCATTAGTTGATAATTATGTTATTGATATACCGCAAAATACCTGGATAGAACAGCCTTGGGATATGGAAAAAGAGGTTTTTATTAAGCCGCTTTGTGAACAATAATAATTGTTTTATTTATTTCGCTTTAATCACTAAATAAAGTATATGATATAGGGGATGCTATTCGCATCCCTTTTTTATTGCTGAAGTTTTTTAACAGAATAAGGTCGATATGAGTGAAAAAAATCTGTCAGAAAAGCTGTTTAAGCCTAAATCAAAATTGAAACAAACTGAGACCTCTGTTCTGGTGACTTATAGTGTACCTAAAACCCACTTATTGAAGCATAGCTCAACATTCGAAGGCACCAGTTATGTTAGCTGGTATCGTATGATTAACCGGCTAATATGGATTTGGCGTGGCAACGATGGGTTGGAGATTGAAGCGGTACTAAGTCGAATTGCGGCAAATAATCGTGTTCGTAGCTGTGAAAATTTACTCGATACCGTAATTGGTTATCAGCCAGGAAATTGGACTTATGAATGGTCACAACAGGCAATGGTTTGGCAGAAAAAAGCGCTTCAATTACCAACCAAAATAGCAGCTAGCCAGGCTTGGTTACGAGCAGCTAATTTATATAGTATTGCCGCTTATCCGCATCTTAAAGGTGATCATCTTGCCGAACAAGCGGTATTATTAGCCAATAAAGCTTATGAAAATGCTGCGCAATTGACCGATTTTAGACTAAAAAAAATTTCTTTCAAAATAGAGGGTGGTAAAAAAGAGGTGATTGGTTTTTTACATTTACCTAATACCAGCCAAGGCCCGTGTCCTACAATTTTAGTTTGCGGCACATTAGATAGTTTGCAACTAGATTATTATCGCCTTTTCAGCCAATATTTAGCGCCGCAGGGGTTTGCTATGTTAACCTTAGATATGCCATCAATTAGCTATTCTATTAAATATATCCTTTCTCAGGATACTAGCGCGCTGCATCAACAGGTACTTAATCAATTGGCGAATATTCCATGGATCGATCATACTCGAATAGGGGTAATTGGTTTGCGTTTTGGCGCCAATATTGCGCTTCGTTTAGCTTATTTAGAGCCCAAGCGCTTAAAAGGTGTTGCAGTTTCAGGGCCAATTGTTCATAGCTTATTTAATGAGCAAAAATATCAGGATCAAATACCGGTAATGAATATTGATATCTTTGCCAGTCGACTAGGCTTTTATCAGGTAGATGAAGCAGTTTTACGTTCAGAGCTTAGTTGTTACTCATTAAAAAAAGGGATTGTTGGGGCGTCGTTGTCCTGTACCATTTATGGTAGTTAATTGGCAAAATGATGTTTTCAGCCCTAAGGAAGACGCATTGCTTATCGTGCGCTCCTCCATTGAAGGTAAGCTATTGACCTTACCCACCAAGCCGTTATATCAAAATTTTCATCAGTCACTTTCAGCCGTAGTGAGTTGGCTGAAAAGCAAAATTGAATAATTGTTGTGATTACTTGATTATTTTTCCTTATTTGCTAAAAAGGTAGCTTAACAACAAGGAGATCCTTATTATGGCTTTAACTTCAAATTATTCTAAAAGTAAATTATTGAAGCATTTTACCAGGTTAGGACCTTATCTCCGTGAATCTCAATGTCAGGATGATCTCTTTTTTTTCGATTGTCTTGCTATTTGTGTTAATGCAAAAACTGCTCCAGAAAAGCGTGAATTTTGGGGATGGTGGTTGGAATTAAGACGAGAACTTAACGGATTTGTATATCATTATAAATTAGGTATGTTTGATAAAGCCGGTAATTGGCAGCATATCGAAATTAACAAATCAAACATTATCAAGTCACTTGAAGATACATTGCAAGAGTTCCATAAACGTTTAAGTGATTCACTGAATACATTGGAACTAACATTAACCCCTTGCCCCAAAATGGTTGCAATTAATTTATAGTTTGTATTATTTGCAGCTATTGTAAAATCAACTTTTCACTAAAATTGCGTTATGCCGGTTGGCATAACGCTTCTTACTTGATAAAACTGATAGCTAAATTTTTATTGTTATAGAGAGTTAATAGCAGAAGTATGATGAACAACAGCCAAACTTTGGTGATAAAATTAGGAACAAGTGTATTAACGGGTGGTTCGCTTTGTCTCGATCAGGCGCGTATTGTTGAATTAGTAAGGCAATGTGCACAGCAGTATGAAAAAGGTCACCAGATTGTTATTGTTACTTCGGGTGCCATTACGGCGGGTCGAGCACATTTAGGTTATCCAACATTACCTGAGACAATTGCCTCGAAACAATTGCTTGCCGCGGTTGGGCAAATTCATCTGATCCAGCTTTGGGAACGATTATTTTCAATTTATGGTATTCATATTGGTCAGATGTTATTAACCCGAGCAGATATTGAAGATCGTGAACGTTTTTTAAATGCACGAGATACATTACAAGCCTTACTGGATAACTGTATTATTCCGGTTATCAATGAAAATGATGCCGTTGCGACAGCCGAAATTAAAGTTGGTGATAATGATAATTTATCGGCATTGGTTGCAATTTTAGCTAATGCGGATAAGTTACTATTATTAACGGATATTGAGGGACTATGTACCGCAGACCCCCGCCACAATCCAAATGCACAATTAATCACTGAAGTTCATGATATTAATGATGAACTAAAATGCATTGCCGGTGATAGTGTCAGCGGTTTAGGCACCGGTGGAATGGCAACAAAGCTGCAAGCCGCAGGTATTGCGAGTCGAGCAGGAATAGAAGTCGTTATTGCCGCCGGTGATAAGCCTAATGTGATCGCAAATGTGCTCGAAGGTCAGCAGGTAGGAACAAAATTTCATCGCTTAAAAACGCCAATGGAAAACCGAAAACGGTGGATTTTTGGTGCGCCTTTGGCGGGTGAAATTGTTGTTGATGAGGGAGCTGCTCTGGCGATCCAACAGAAAGGCAGCTCATTATTACCAAAAGGAATAAAGAAAATTAGTGGTAATTTTTCGCGCGGCGATGTGGTGCCTATTCTTAATTTATTAGGTAACGATTTAGCTCATGGAGTAACTCATTATAATAGCGATGCTCTACGCCTAATCGCCGGGCATCATTCGCAAGAAATTAGTCAAATTTTGGGTTATGAGTATGGCGCTGTTGCTGTGCACCGTGACGATATGATAGTGAGTAAATGATGTTGGAAAAAATAGGCAAAGCGGCTAAAAAGGCTTCATGGTACCTGGCAGGGCTAAACACAAAACAGAAAAATAATGTCTTAATGGATATTGCAGATAGCTTGCAACAACAGAGTGATGCAATTTTAGCCGCGAATGCTCAAGATATGGTGGCAGCGAAAGCTAGTCATATGAGTGCAGCTATGCAAGACAGATTATTGCTAACTGTCGAGCGATTAGCTGCCATTGCAAATGATGTAAGAAAGGTATGTCAATTAGCTGATCCGGTTGGACGTATACTCGATGGCGGCATATTAGAAAATGGCTTAAATATACAACGGCGATGTGTCCCATTGGGTGTGATCGGCGTTATTTATGAAGCGCGGCCAAATGTAACGATCGATGTTGCCTCGTTATGTTTGAAAACTGGTAATGCGGTAATTTTACGTGGGGGTAAAGAAACCTCACAGACTAATCAAGCAATCGTTAAAGTTATTCAGCAAGCGTTGCAACAAAATGCTATTCCGCAGGCAGCAGTTCAGTCTATTGATGATCCAGATAGAAAATTAGTCACACAATTACTGAAAATGGATCGTTATATAGACATGTTGATCCCGCGTGGAGGTGCAGGGTTACATAAGCTATGCCGTGAACAATCAACTATTCCCGTTATCACTGGCGGGATTGGTGTCTGTCATATTTATGTCGATCAGCATATTGATTTTGACAAAGCACTTCCACTCATTGTCAATGCTAAGGTGCAGCGCCCAAGTGCTTGTAATTCATTAGAAACTTTATTAGTCCATAAAAGTATTGCGGCGACATTTCTACCGCTACTGGCTGAGAAAATGGCTGAGCAAAATGTGACACTACATGCCAGTCGGCATGCAATGTCCTATTTAAAATCAAGCCCGGCAAAAGTTGTTGCAGTGATCGAGGAGGATTACCGTGATGAATGGTTATCGCTTGATGTTAACGTTGAAGTCGTTAACGATATTGATGCCGCGATTACCCACATTCGGGATTATGGAACGGCCCATTCTGATGCTATTTTGACCCAATCAATTCAACAAGCAGATTATTTTGTTCAGCATGTTGATTCTGCGGCTGTTTATGTTAATGCCAGTACACGATTTACTGATGGTGGGCAATTTGGATTAGGTGCGGAGGTTGCGGTAAGTACGCAGAAACTTCATGCCCGCGGCCCAATGGGATTAGATGCATTAACAACCTATAAATGGATTGGTTATGGCGATAATTTAATGCGTTCTTGAGTTATTACTTCACGATTTTTTGCGCCACACTGTTGTTGTGTGGCTTTATTTTAATCGCGGTAATTTAGGATTTTTACTTTTGTAAATTTTAAATCACGCTTGTAAGCTGACTTATATATTCTGACTAATTAAATAAATTTTCGATTAGGACAATTTGACATGCTTTATCTTATTGGACCAAGAGGCGCAGGGAAGACAACAGTAGGAAAAACGTTAGCTGAATTTAGGATGTGTCATTTTTTTGATACCGATTGGTTAGTTAAACAGAATGCTAAAATAAGTATTGCCGAGTTAGTTGAACGAGATGGTTGGGCTCGCTTTCGTGATTTAGAATCCAGTGTTTTGCGATCAATACAACAGCCAAATTCAGTGATATCAACGGGTGGCGGCATTATTTTACTGCAAGAAAATCGTGATTTTATGAAAAAAAATGGCTGTATTATTTATTTACAAGCGCCATCAGATGTATTGATTACCCGTTTGTCTGCTGATCCTGAAACTTCGCAACGACCAACATTAACAGGTAAACCTTTAGCAGAAGAGATAGTTGAAGTAATGAAAGAACGAGAAGGCTACTATTTAGATAACGCTGATTACATTATTGATGCCGCTTTACCTACGACAGAAATTGTTTACCAAATAGACCGCTTTTTACAAAACGACAAAAAATACTTTGTATGATCTCAATTTTGCTATGTTAGGCATCTTTGCTGATAGATGTACTCTAAAATGATCAATAACATTAAGGAGTAAGGAAAGAGATATGCTGATAAAATTATTGCGCGCAATATTCCAGTTTTTTTTCCGTGTGACAGTTGTTGGTGAAATAAAACTTAAAAAATATGAGCGATGTTTAATAACACCTAATCATGTCTCTTTTCTAGATGGGATCCTGCTCGCTCTATTCTTACCTATTCGCCCACTTTTTGCTGTTTATTCATCTATCGGTACACCACGCTTTATTAAATTATTAAAACCCTATGCCGATGTTGTTCCGCTTGATCCTGCCAACCCGATGGCCATTCGAACTTTAGTTAGAGAAATAGAAAAAGGACGCCCGATCGTCATTTTCCCTGAAGGAAGAATTAGCGTTCATGGTTCTTTGATGAAAATTTATGATGGTGCAGCGTTTGTGGCAGCAAAAACCGGCGCTAAAGTTATTCCTATTAGAATTGATGGACCTGAATTGAGTTATTTTAGTCGGTTGAGAGGGATTTTTAAGCTCAAATATTTTCCTAAAATGACACTAACGATTTTACCAGCAACAAATATCACCATGCCTGAGGCGAAACGAGCAGCAGAGCGTCGTCGGCTGGCGGGATCGCAACTTTATAAGATTATGAAAGAAGCTCGGTTGTGTAATCGCCCCCAGCAAACATTGATGGAAGCTTATTTTGATGCGATGAAACGTTTTGGCCGTTTTACTGGTTGTATCGAAGATATTAGTTTTAAAGAAGACAGTTATCAAAGTTTTCTCAAGAAAATCTTAGCGCTTGGGCGTATTATTGAACGTTATACTAAACAGCATGAACATATAGGCTTGCTTTTACCTAATGCAACAGTGACAGCGGCGACTATTTTTGGAGCAATATTGCGGGGCCGGATCCCGGCCATGATGAATTATACAGCTGGTAGCAATGGGGTAAAAAATGCTATCAAAGCGGCATCCATTAAGACCATTTTTAGTTCTCGTCAGTTTATTGAAAAAGGTAAGTTGTCACATTTGCCTGAACAGGTTACTGAAGTTAACTGGATTTATTTAGAAGATCTGCAAGACTCCCTGACATGGCAAGACAAAAAATGGATCCTCTATCACTTACTATTGCCCAAAAAAGCGCTTATACCAGCAAAACCGGATGATGCGGCATTGATCCTTTTTACCTCAGGCTCGGAGGGAACGCCTAAAGGGGTGGTACATAGCCATACCAGTTTATTAGCTAATATAGAGCAAGTTAAAACAGTGGCTGATTTTACGCCTAAAGATCGATTTATGTCCGCTTTACCTCTTTTCCATGCTTTTGGGCTGACGGTAGGTTTGTTTATTCCTATTTTTTCCGGTAGTCGTGTATTGCTTTATCCTAGTCCACTGCATTATCGGGTGATCCCAGAGTTGGTCTATGAAAAAAATTGCACGGTACTTTTCGCTACTCCTACTTTTCTGGCACATTATGCTCGTTTTGCCCATCCTTATGATTTTGCGCGCGTGCGTTATGTTGTTGCCGGAGCTGAAAAACTGATTGAAAGCACAAAAAAAATTTGGTTCGACAAATTTGGTATCCGAATACTTGAAGGCTACGGGGTAACAGAATGTGCTCCAATTGTCTCAATCAACGTCCCGATGGCAGCCAAAGTTGATACGGTTGGTCAAATTTTACCTGGCATAGAAACCAGACTAGTGCCGGTACCAGGTATCAAGCAAGCCGGTCGTTTACAGTTACGTGGTCCAAATATCATGAAAGGCTATTTACGCGTTGAGGATCCTAATCGTTTACAGTTGCCTCATGCAGAAAATAGCCAAGGAGAGAATGAGAAGGGATGGTATGATACCGGTGATATTGTTGAATTTGATAGTGACGATTATTGTATCATCCGTGGAAGAGCAAAACGTTTTGCAAAACTCGCGGGAGAAATGGTTTCACTAGAAACAGTCGAGCATCTTGTTGCTAGTATATCGCCCCATGCCCAGCATGGCGTGGTGATCAAAACTACCAATAATAAAGGTGAAAGCCTGATCTTATATACCACTGATAACACCTTAGATCGTCGTCGATTATTAGCGGCGGCGAAAGAAAAAGGATTACCAGAATTAGCGGTACCCAGAGATATTCGCTACCTAAAAACATTTCCTTTACTTGGCAGTGGAAAACCTGATTTTGTGGCGTTAAATAAAATCGCGGCAGAGGAATCTTGATGAATGATTTAATAGCATCGATGCCTCTATTAACTAGGGGTATGAAAGCGCTACTTTTATCTCAATTTTTTTCTGCTTTTGCTGATAATGCCCTATTATTTGTTATCTTAGCCCAACTCAAAGCCGCGTTTTATCCGGCTTGGAGTCAACCTATCTTACAAGTAGTATTTGTTTTTACTTATATTATATTAGCGCCTTTTGTTGGACAAATAGCCGATTGTTTTGCTAAAGGTCGAGTCATGTTATTGGCTAATATTAGTAAATTGATCGGAGCAGTAGGCATTCTGTTAGGATTGGATCCCTTTCTCTGCTATGGTTTAGTTGGCATTGGTGCCGCTGCTTACTCACCTGCAAAATATGGTATCTTAGGTGAGATCACGACTGGCAATAATTTAATTAAGGCCAATGGCTTTATTGAGGCTTCGACGATAGCGGCCATTTTATTGGGTTCTGTTGCGGGCGGTTTTTTTTCCGATATTAATCTGTTATTTGCTTTAGCGATGTGTGTACTGTTTTATGCAACAGCTGTAGTGATTAACTTTTATATTCCTCAATTAGTGCCGGCTAAAAATAAACAAAAGTGGGTTTTTCGTCAGTTAATTTTGAATTTTATCTGTCTATTTAAAACACTTTGGCATAATTATGAAGGGCGATTTTCTTTAATTGGTACCAGTCTTTTTTGGGGCGCCGGAGTAACACTACGTTTTTTATTAGTACTCTGGGTGCCAATCGCACTTAATATTACCGATAATACGACACCCACATTACTTAATGGCGTGGTGGCAATTGGCATCATCATTGGCGCCGGATTGGCAGCACGTGTTATTACACTTAATAAGGTGAGTCGTTGTATGCCAGTAGGCATCTTTGTTGGTGTAATTATTATTATTTTGTCAATGCAACAACACCTTTTATCTACTTATTTGATCCTTATTATATTAGGTGTCCTAGGTGGTTTATTTATTGTTCCGCTTAATGCTCTGCTACAAGAAAAAGGTAAACAGACGATTGGTGCGGGTAACGCTGTCGCTATTCAGAATTTAAGTGAAAATACCACTATGCTAATTATTTTAGGGGTTTATTCATTAGCGCTTAAAGCAGGTATTTCTATTATTACTGTAGGAATAGTATTTGGTGCAACCTTTGCGATAGCAATCGGCATCTTGTGGATTTGGTATCTGTATCGCAAGATGTATGAAAAAGGGAAATGGCTAAAATGAATAGTGAGCAATTGCTCTACGAATTAAGTAATAGTCTGGCTAATAGCTTAAAGGAACAGGGTAAAACAATAACCTGTGCGGAATCATGTACTGGCGGATGGATTGCTAAAGTCATAACTGATATTTCAGGTAGTTCTGCTTATTTTCAGCGAGGTTTTGTTACTTATAGCAATGAAGCTAAGCATGACATGCTCGGTGTGAGTAAAAACACCTTGCATAAATATGGTGCTGTTAGTGAACAAGTTGTCATAGAGATGGCAGAAAGAGCGTTAGCTCTGGCTAATGCTGATTTTGCGCTTTCAGTTAGTGGTATTGCCGGTCCTGATGGCGGTACTGAGATGAAACCGGTTGGCACAGTGTGGTTTGGTTTTGCTAGCCAGTCTCTTTCTGTCGCCAGGGTAGTAACCCGTTGTTGCTTGTTTAAAGGCGATCGTATTCAGATCCGACGCCAAGCCGTGATATTTTCACTGACTACATTAGTAAAAGAAATAATCAAAAATTAACTTGATGCTGGATGGTTATACAGTATAATTATCAACAACCGATATCAAATCGTCTTATCTGCAGTGAAGTATTATCTTCATTTCATTGCTCGGGGGAGTTAAACAATGGCTATTGATGAAAACAAACAGAAAGCACTTGCTGCCGCATTGGGTCAAATTGAAAAGCAATTTGGTAAAGGATCAATTATGCGCTTAGGTGAAGATCGTTCTATGGATGTAGAAACTATCTCTACCGGTTCATTATCTCTTGATGTTGCCTTAGGTGCGGGAGGCTTGCCATTAGGCCGCATTGTTGAAATTTATGGCCCTGAATCTTCCGGTAAAACCACGTTAACATTACAGGTTATTGCTGCAGCTCAGCGTGAAGGTAAGACTTGTGCTTTTATTGATGCAGAACACGCTTTAGATCCTATTTATGCCAAAAAACTTGGCGTTGATATTGATAATTTACTTTGTTCACAGCCAGATACGGGTGAACAAGCACTGGAAATTTGTGACGCTTTAACACGCTCTGGGGCGGTAGATGTTATTATTGTTGATTCTGTAGCGGCTTTAACACCAAAAGCTGAAATTGAAGGTGAAATTGGTGATTCACATATGGGATTAGCTGCTCGTATGATGAGTCAAGCGATGCGTAAGTTAGCCGGAAATTTAAAAAACTCTAATACGCTATTAATTTTTATTAATCAGATCCGAATGAAAATTGGCGTTATGTTTGGCAATCCTGAAACAACAACCGGTGGAAATGCGTTAAAATTTTATGCTTCAGTGCGTCTTGATATTCGCCGTATTGGATCCGTCAAAAATGGTGAAGAAGTTATTGGTAGCGAAACTCGCGTTAAAGTAGTAAAAAATAAGGTTGCGGCTCCTTTTAAACAAGCAGAGTTTCAAATCCTGTACGGAGAAGGGATTAATATCTATAGTGAACTTATCGATCTAGGTGTGAAATATAAATTGATTGAAAAAGCGGGGGCTTGGTATAGCTATAATGGCGAAAAGATAGGTCAAGGCAAAGCAAATGCGACCGTCTATTTGAAAGAACGCCCGCAAATTTACACTGAGCTAGATAAAAAATTACGGGCTATGTTGCTTAATCATGCTGGTGAATTTAGTAGTGCGGCTTCTGATTTTGTCACAGAAGCGGTAGAGGAAACTTCATTACCAGAAGAATTTTAACTTAATAAATAAAATTCATTAAATCTATGGGCTATATTCGATTTGGATATAGCCTTTTGCTTATTATAAATTAGTTATTAATATAAGTTAGATTAAATTATGATTTGAAACGCACTTTAATAAAATAGCCTTAGGATTTACAATATTATTAGCAATTAATGAACATGATTAGTTTATTTTTTACAAAAAGTGCTTTGTTTTGTTATATAAAGTAAATTGTTATTATTGGCTTAATATATTCAGGCGCAGTTTTTAATTAACTTATGTTAGACTTAGGCTATTGTTTTTCTCAATCTTCTATTTAGCTAATAATTAATAGCTTATACGTAATTTAAACTAAGTGAAATTAGCCAGTGGGGTTATCTATTGAAAGCTATCTTGCTAAATGTAGATGGAGACAAGATTTAACAGTTTTGTTGCTGTAATTGGAAAATAAATATAATGAAATAATGTTAATGTATTGTTAGTTTCACTGCATAATAACTAAATCTTTTTGTGTTAAACTAACCAGACTAGTCGTTGTTGTGTTAGTTAGAAAACGATATATTTAGGGAAAGGTGTACCTATAAAGCCTGGACATTTGAGCGATGTATTAATACACATCAGTTAGTAGATCCTTGTCAGCGATTTAGTCATAAAACAATTTGAGGATTTCTCAGCTTTGTCAGGTAAAAACGCCGCCGGTAACTTGTTTGATGATAAAAATACGTTTATCACATCAAGTCATAAATCTGTTTTTCCAGCTTGATTTCAGGATAATTATGAGTAGTAAAAGCACCGCTGAGATCCGTCAAGCGTTTCTCGACTTTTTTCATACTAAAGGGCACGAAATTGTACCTAGTAGTTCATTAGTACCAAATAATGACCCGACATTATTGTTTACTAATGCAGGCATGAACCAATTTAAAGATGTATTTTTGGGATTGGATAAAAGAGCTTATTCTCGAGCAACAACTGCGCAACGTTGTGTTCGTGCTGGAGGCAAACATAATGATCTAGAGAATGTTGGTTATACTGCCCGCCATCATACTTTTTTTGAAATGTTAGGTAACTTCAGCTTTGGTGACTATTTTAAACAGGATGCTATCAAATATGCCTGGGAACTACTGACAAGTGAGCAGTGGTTTAATTTACCAAAAGAGCGCCTTTGGGTTACCGTTTATCATACTGATGAGGAAGCTTATAATATTTGGCAGCAAGAAATTGGTATTCCTGCTGAACGTATTATTAGGATAGGTGATAATAAGGGGGCTCCATACGCTTCTGACAATTTCTGGCAAATGGGGGATACCGGTCCTTGCGGTCCTTGTACAGAAATCTTTTATGATCATGGTGAACATATTTTAGGCGGACCGCCAGGTTCACCTGAAGAGGATGGTGATCGCTATATTGAAATCTGGAATATTGTTTTCATGCAATTTAACCGCCAGTCTGATGGCAGTTTAAAAACCCTTCCAACGCCTTCTGTTGATACCGGTATGGGGCTTGAACGTATTGCCGCTGTATTACAACATGTTAACTCAAATTATGAGATTGATTTATTTCGTCAATTAATTGCTTCTATTGCTAAAGTGGTCGCTTTATCGGATCTGAATAATAAATCATTACGCGTCATCGCTGATCATATTCGATCAAGTGCTTTTCTTATTGGTGATGGTGTATTTCCTGCTAATGAAGGACGTGGTTATGTGTTGCGTCGAATTATCCGTCGAGCGGTTCGTCACGGATATATGCTAGGAGCAAAAGAGACATTTTTCTATAAATTAGTTGCACCATTGATTCAGGTAATGGGTAACGCAGCTGATGATCTGAAATCTCAACAAGCAACAATTGAAAAAACATTGAAGAATGAAGAGGAACAGTTTGCTCGTACTTTAGCGCGTGGACTACAACTGTTAGATGATGAATTAGCTCAATTACAAGGGGATACTTTAGCGGGTGAAATCGCATTTCGTCTCTATGATACTTATGGTTTCCCATTAGATCTAACCGCTGATGTTTGTCGTGAACGTAATATTAAGGTTGACGAGTTAGGTTTTAATGCGGCGATGGAGCAGCAAAGATATCGGGCTCGCGAATCGAGTGGATTTGCGACTGATTATAATGATGTTATTAAAGTAGATAGTCATAGTGATTTTTCAGGTTATGAAAATAACAGCCAACAAGCTACAGTAACGGCTATTTTTCATCACGGTAAGCCCGTCAATGTATTAAACCAAGGTGAGGAAGGGGTTATTATTCTGGATAAAACCTCTTTTTATGCTGAATCAGGTGGTCAGGTTGGTGATAGCGGCATACTCAGTAATAGTCATGGACAATTTACTGTGTCTGACACACAAAAATACGCCCACGCAATTGGACATATTGGTAAGGTGTTAATTGGCTCAATAACGATAAATAATTCAGTTGAAGCAAAAATTGATATTGAACGTCGTAACGCTATTCGTCTCAATCACTCTGCAACCCATTTGTTGCATGCGGCTTTGCGTGATGTATTAGGGGATCATGTTAGCCAAAAAGGATCTTTAGTGAATGAGAAATATTTACGATTTGATTTTTCCCATTTTGCCGCAATGACGCCTGTGCAAATACGCCAAATTGAAGATATCGTAAATTATCAAATTCGTAAAAATGATCCTATTATAACGACATTAATGGATTTAGAGACGGCAAAAGAAAAAGGCGCGATGGCGCTTTTTGGTGAAAAATATGATGCTCAGGTACGCGTTCTTAGTATTGGGGATTTTTCAATTGAGTTGTGTGGTGGTACTCATGCCAATCGGACTGGTGATATAGGATTATTTCGCATTAGCAGCGAATCGGGTACAGCAGCTGGAATTCGTCGGATCGAAGCAATAACCGGACAAGCTGCTATAGATGAGGTTCACCAGCAAACCCAGTTATTGGCAGAAATTGGCCAACTAATGAAAGGCGATGCTAATAGTCTAATGGAAAAAATTAAAGCGACATTAGATAAAGTTAAGCTATTAGAAAGATCCTTAAATCAATTGAAAGGGCAACAAGCAGCTCAAGAAAGCGTTTCTTTAAGCCAACAAGTCAAAAAAATTAACGGAGTTAATTTATTGGTTACTCAATTAAATAACACTGAACCTAAACAGCTACGTATCATTGTTGATGACTTAAAAAATCAATTAAAAACAGCAATTATTGTGCTTTCTACTATAAGTAATGATAAAGTCAGTCTAATTGTTGGTGTAACCAATGATTTGACTGCTAAAATAAAGGCTGGTGATTTAATTTCATATGTTGCGCAGCAAGTAGGCGGGAAAGGGGGTGGTCGCCCTGACATGGCTCAGGCCGGCGGCTCTAACATAACAGCACTTCCTGCTGCATTAGCATCAGTTGAAGAGTGGGTTAATTCACGCTTGGCATGAGTTAACCATGAAGGTTGCATAACTTAATTATGCAACCTTTAACGGATTGTTTTTAAATGACCTAAGTACAAAATTATATTTTTAGCTACAATATTAGTATGATGATTGCTTTAGGTTAAATACTTTAGGTGAATATCATTGCTTTACGTTTTCACGGTGTGTGATGGATAATAGCGGGGAAACCTAGAGACCCGACTCTTTTTAATTTTCAAGGAGCAAAGAATGCTTATTCTGACTCGTCGAGTTGGTGAAACGCTCATGATAGGCGATGAGGTAACAGTAACGGTGCTGGGGGTAAAAGGCAACCAGGTACGTATAGGGGTTAATGCACCCAAAGAGGTTTCTGTTCACCGTGAAGAAATTTATCAACGGATCCAAGCTGAAAAAAGCCAGCCAAATAATCAGTAATTTTTAGTAAAGCGTTCATTCTTAGGTATATGTTAATTATATTTATAGAATGAGCGCTGTTTCTTATTGCCGTCTATTTCATGACTGTATTTTTTCAAGCTTAGTATCCTATAAAACCAATTACAGAGATTGTAAAAAATGTCTTTTTTTTAGTATTTTTTATATTTGTTAATAAAATGCTGGATTTTAATGGTTGGATATCAACGCATTTTTAACCTGCTTATAAATAAATCATTAAGTTATTAGCTAACATAAGCTTATAAAAAGGAAATGCTTAGGTTAACTATTCTACTCTGGAATAGTTTCTTTTATTGAAGGATAAGAAACTACTTTTGATCTATTTTTTTCTGCTAATCTTCCAACTTCGACAATTTTTTAGTGGTGAACATAAAATGCCATATTGTTTTATTTCGTTGTTAAACTACTCATCTTGATTGTGAAATGTGCAAACGGACTAAAGAACGTAAAAAGATTGGAAAAATTATTTGACTTCTAAGTCTGGGAAAGTAATATGAGCGCCACGCAACAGAGAGATGGTTTAATATTTTCTCGTTGCTATTCGATGGTGAGGTGGCCGAGAGGCTGAAGGCGATCCCCTGCTAAGGGAGTATGCGGTTAATAGCTGCATCGAGGGTTCGAATCCCTCCCTCACCGCCATTTTGATAGTGCATCCATAGCTCAGCTGGATAGAGTACTCGGCTACGAACCGAGCGGTCGGAGGTTCGAATCCTTCTGGATGCGCCATTAATTTTAGAATAAAGAATATTGTTTATTAGGGATAACTAGCGTATCTTTAATAAAAGCAAAATCGAAATTGCATCCATAGCTCAGCTGGATAGAGTACTCGGCTACGAACCGAGCGGTCGGAGGTTCGAATCCTTCTGGATGCGCCATATAATAAAACCCTGTCAATCAACGACAGGGTTTTTTGTTTTATAATTAAAATGTGTTTATTAATAAAATATACCTATTACTTTAGTCATTTGGTCTAAATGATCTAGACGGCGACAATTCTAGTTATTTACGCTAAAGTAACTTTTCTAAAAGTAAAAATAACGAACGGATAACGGGAGGTCGATTTGATCCCGAATGTATCAAAAGCGCTATCATGGTTAGAGGCACGGCCTAATATTTTACAGGGTCTTCGTCGAGGTATTGAACGTGAAACATTGAGAATTACGCCAACAGGCGATTTGGCTAAGTCTCCACACCCTAATAGTTTAGGGAAAGCGTTAACTCATCCATGGATCACGACTGACTTCGCTGAAGCTTTGTTGGAATTCATCACCCCGGTTGATAATAATATTGGGCACGTTTTGGCATTTTTACGAGATCTACATCGTTATACCGCACGTCATCTTGATCATGAATTGATGTGGCCATTGAGTATGCCTTGTTTTATAAAGCGCCAAGATAACATTAAACTTGCTCAATATGGTGTTTCTAATATTGGCCGTTTTAAAACTTTATATCGGGAAGGATTAAAAAATCGTTATGGTGCGTTAATGCAAACAATTGCAGGGATCCATTATAATTTTTCTTTACCGATTGAATTTTGGCAAGCATGGGTTGGTGTTAAAAATGCCGAAACTGGTAAGGATAAAATTTCTGCTGGTTATTTTCGGCTCATTCGTAATTATTACCGTTTTGGTTGGGTGATCCCCTATTTATTTGGCGCGTCGCCTGCAATTTGTGGTTCTTTTTTGCACGGCAAGGTCAGGCATCTTCCTTTTGAGAAGACAGCTAAAGGAACCTATTATCTACCTTATGCTACATCACTACGAATGAGTGATTTGGGATATACCAATAAATTCCAAAGTGATCTGAGTATTACCTTTAATGATCTATCGACTTATGTTACTGGCCTTAAACAAGCGATAAAACAGCCATCGCCTGAATTCACAAAATTAGGTATATACAATAAAGATGGCAAACATTTGCAGCTGAATACCAATATTTTACAAATTGAAAATGAATTATATGCGCCTATTCGGCCCAAACGAGTGCTCATTGGTGATGAGTCGCCGTCCGATGCACTGTTAAAAAGAGGAATCGAATATATTGAAGTTAGAGCTTTGGATATTAACCCATTTACTGCCATTGGTATTGATGAAGCTCAGATCCATTTTCTTGATCTGTTTTTAATCTGGTGTGGGTTAGCAGATGCACCCTTGATGGATGAAAAAGAGTTAAATTGTTGTCGAACGAATTGGAATAGAGTGATCCTTGAAGGTCGTAAACCTGGACAAATAATCGGTGTTGGTTGCGGTGAATCAATGAGACCTTTAAAAGAAGTAGGGCAGATATTATTTGATGATTTAATTAGAGTTGCTGATGTGTTAGATGTGAGCGGTAATACCCGATATCGTGAAATTTGTTCTCAATTGATAGCAATGTTTGAAAATCCAGAGCTTACTTATTCTGGCCAAATATTATCGCCAATGATTGAACAAAGCATTAGTCAATATGGCTTACAGTTAGCCAAAAGATATTATCAGCAATTAATCAATGAACCTTATGAAGTGATAACAGCGACTGAGTTTACTAATGTTCATCACGCCTCAATTCGCAAACAATTAGCAATTGAACAAGCAGATAAAATAAGTTTTGAGCGCTACTTGCAGAAACATGCAGGGTGATAATAAAAGAAAATGGCCACTACAAAGTGGCCAAAATAAATCTCTTAGAGAATAGGATGATAACAATTTTCGCGTCTTGCCTAAGTAAGACTTGCAATATGGTGAGAAGTTCCATTTATTTTGTAAAAAATTAATTTTTAGAGGTTACAATAATGCCACTACTTGATAGTTTTATGGTTGATCATACCCAGATGAAAGCACCTGCTGTGCGTGTTGCTAAAATGATGAAGACTCCTCATGGTGATACGATCACAGTATTTGATCTTCGTTTTTGTGAGCCAAACAAACAGCTATTAACGGAGAAAGGCATCCATACATTAGAACACTTATTTGCCGGTTTTATGCGTGATCACCTTAATAGTAGTGATGTAGAAATTATTGATATCTCACCGATGGGTTGTCGAACAGGATTTTATATGAGTCTAATTGGTCAGCCTAATGAACAATGTGTTGCTGACGCTTGGAAAATGGCCATGCAAGATGTATTGAAGGTCACAGCTCAAAATCAAATACCTGAGTTAAATAAATATCAGTGTGGTACTTATGAAATGCACTCTTTAATTGAAGCGCAGCAAATTGCTTGCAATGTGATTGAAAGTGGTATAGTTATTAATAAAAATGGCGAATTGATGTTATCGAAAGAAAAATTAACTCAGTTATCATCATAAAATAGCTTAATAAAAGGCGGCTAAAACGTTAGCTAGGATGATTTTTGTTCTGTCGTAAAGGCTAAATCAATCGGCATTGCTCTAACTTGTTTGATAACATTACCATTGATAGCTAATACTTCAAAACGGTACTTACCTATCAGGATTTCAGTATTTAGCATGGGAGTGTCACCTAGCTCTTCTAATAACAAACCATTGATAGTCCTGGCGCCGTCAACAGATAAGTGCCAATCAAAAGCTTTATTGAGTTCTCGTATATTAGCAGTTCCATCAATTAATACAGAGCCATCGGTTTGGGGTAAAACTTCCTCGGCTAAACTGGGCGACATTGAGGTAGTAAAATCACCAACAATCTCTTCAATAATATCTTCTACCGTCACCAGTCCTTGAATATCACCATATTCATCAACAATAATCCCTACTTTTTCATTATTACGTTGAAATTTTATTAGTTGTATATTTAATGGCGTACTCTCTGGAATAAAATAAATTTTATCCGCCGCTCTGATTAGGTTTTGCTTGTTAAATTCTTTCTTTTCGACCATCAATCGATAGGCTTCACGAACACGTAGCATGCCGATAATATCATCAAGGGTATCTCGGTAAAGAACAATTCGCCCGTGTGGCGAGTGTGTTAATTGGCGGATAATCGATTTCCATTCGCTATTAATGTCAATGCCAACGATTTCATTGCGAGGAACCATAATGTCGCCGACGGTAACTTTTTCTAAATCTAAAATTGAGATCAACATATCCTGATTACGGCGAGAAAGTTTACTTTTAGATTCATTAACAATCGTACGCAATTCATCTTTGCTAATCGCATCGCTACTGATAATGGGTGATCTAATGCCAAAGAAATGCATGAACATAAGGGTGATTGTGTTAAATAACCAAACAACGGGTAACATCAATTTCTGTAGCGGTTTAAGCAGAATACTACTAGGAAAAGCCACTTTTTCTGGATAGAGTGCCGCCATGGTTTTGGGTAACACTTCGGCAAAAACCAGGATCACAAAAGTTAAGGTACCAGTAGCAATAGCAACACCAACATCGCCGTAAAGTCTCATTCCGACAATGGTTGCTAGCGATGAGGCTAATATATTAATCAAATTATTACCAATCAAAATAAGACTGATTAGGCGATCTGGCTGTTTTAATAGTGATTCAACGCGACGAGCAGCTTGATGGCCATGTTTGGCTAAATGGCGTAATCGATATCGATTAAGGGTCATCATTCCTGTTTCTGAGGCAGAAAAATAGGCTGATAAAATAATCATGACTATAAGTATAATGATTAAAGTACTGGTTGAGACTTGCTCCAAGGTAAAATTCCTATATTGTTCATCAGTTAATTGTAAAATAGTCTAAAAATTAAATGGTTACTACATGCTGTAGCAATCGATTACCAAAAAAAGCCAATGTTAAAATAAAAGCGCCAATCAGATTAAACACGATAACCCTTCTACCGCGCCATCCGTGATGAAAGTGACCCCATAACAAAATAAGGTAAATAACCCAAGCACAAATGGATAAAATAGCTTTATGGATGTTTTCTTTATTAAAAACATTATCCATAAAAATCATTCCTGTCCCGAGGGTGAGAGTGAGTAAAATGACCCCAACTTGGATAATATGGAACATTTTACGTTCAATAACCATTAATGGTGGTATATCCGGTGTAAATATTAATTTTTTATTTTTTAATTGATAATCTAATAAAGCTAATTGTAGGGCATATAAAGCAGCAATAATCAGGGTTGCATAGCCTAATAATGCTAACCCGATATGAATAAAAGTAGTCACACTTGCTTTTAAGTGGGTAATAAACTCACCAGGCATAATGGTTGCTAATAGTAAATTAATAATAGATAAACTATAAACGATCGGTAGTAGAAACCAGGCGCGACCGTTAAAAGCAACAATGGTCATAATGATACTGACTAACAAACTGACGGTAGAGCCTAAATTTAATAAGGTTAAGTTTTGACCTCCGCTAACAAAGATCAATGTTTTTAATGCGATACCATGGCTTAGCAGAGCAATAACTGCTAATACCAGAGTCAGCCTGGCATAAATTTTTTGTTTACCAGCTAAACCTGGCATAATAAGTAGCACACTCAAAAAATAGGTACTAATGGCGATAATAGCGAATACTGACATAATGTTTTTATTTGTTAGCTAATTTATTAAATGTGAGTAAGTTAGTATAGCGTTTGCCAGCATTGCCTCCAACTGTTGTTCACTATTCTTATTAAACTCGATGCAGAGATTGAATTATCATCGTGTTATAATAAAAAATTAACTGACAGCAGATCCCTTTAACAGAATTGAGTTAAGCACATGTTTGATAATTTAACTGACAGACTTTCGCGTACCTTGCGCAATATTAGTGGCCGTGGAAGATTGACTGAAGACAATATTAAAGAAACCTTACGTGAAGTTCGCATGGCGCTATTAGAAGCGGATGTTGCTTTGCCAGTCGTACGCGAATTTATTCAATCGGTAAAAGAAAGTGCAGTAGGTCAAGATGTCAATAAAAGTCTAACACCAGGGCAAGAATTTGTTAAAATTGTGCAAAATGAGCTCACCAAAGCAATGGGTGAGGAGAATAGCGCTTTAAATTTAGCCATACAACCTCCGGCTGTTATTCTTATGGCGGGTTTGCAAGGTGCGGGTAAAACCACCACTGTGGCTAAATTAGGTAAAATATTAAAAGAAAAACAGAAGAAAAAAGTGTTAGTCGTTTCTGCTGATATTTATCGTCCTGCTGCCATTAAGCAATTAGAAACACTCACTCAAACGGTAGGAATTGATTTTTTTCCATCCACCTCAAGCGAAAAACCCGTTGAGATTGCGATTAATGCGTTACAACATGCAAAATTAAAATTTTATGATGTGCTAATCATCGATACCGCTGGGCGTCTGCATGTTGATGAAGCCATGATGGAAGAAATTCAGACAATCCATCGTGCTGTTAATCCAATTGAAACCCTATTTATTGTTGATGCAATGACTGGGCAAGATGCGGCTAATACTGCTAAGTCTTTTAATGAAACATTGCCATTAACCGGTGTTATATTAACGAAAATTGATGGTGATGCTCGTGGTGGTGCCGCATTATCAATCCGCCATATTACTGGTAAACCCATTAAATTTTTGGGAATAGGGGAGAAAATTGATGGCTTAGAGCCTTTTTATCCTGACAGGATTGCCTCCCGTATCCTTGGTATGGGAGATGTTTTATCGCTGATTGAAGAGATAGAAAGCAAAGTTGACCGTGAAAAGGCGGAGAAGCTTGCTCATAAACTTAAAAAAGGGAATAGTTTTGATCTAAATGATTTTCTTGAGCAGCTTAAACAGATGCGCAATATGGGCGGTATGGCCAGTATGTTAAGTAAAATGCCAGGTATATCCCAAGTTCCTGATGCGGTTAAGTCACAAATGGATGATAAAATGTTGGTCAGAATGGAAGCAATTATTAGCTCAATGACTACTAAAGAACGACAAAAACCCGAAATTATTAAAGGATCACGCAAGAGGCGCATTGCAGCCGGTTCTGGCACACAAGTACAGGATGTTAATCGGCTACTTAAGCAGTTTGATGATATGCAACGTATGATGAAGAAAATGAAAAAAGGCGGATTAGCTAAGATGATGCGTGGAATGAAAGGGATGATGCCACCGGGTTTCCCTGGTGCTTAACAACCAACATTAAATAAACAATTCGTACTTTTGATTGCTTTTTATCTTAAAAAGAGTAGAATCTTGGGGCTTTTTATATAACAACCAGACTCTATTCCTCGATAGGGTCTGGTTGTTTTGTTAACTAATGAGGATGTTATGGTAACAATTCGTTTAGCTCGTGGTGGCGCAAAGAAGCGTCCATTTTATCAAATCGTTGTCACAGATAGCCGTAATGCACGTGATGGTCGCTTTATTGAGCGTATAGGTTTTTTTAACCCTATCGCATCAGGTAATGCGGAAGAGTTGCGTTTAGATTTAGATCGTGTTGAGCATTGGGTTGGTTTAGGTGCAACAGTTTCTGATCGTGTTTCAACACTGATCAAACAAGCAAAAAAAGCAGCTTAATTTACTACGGTGGTGGTGATGAGCAAAGAGGTTTGCCTTAAGATCCCTGTTAATCCTATTGTATTAGGAAAATTAGGCTCTGCCCATGGCATTCGTGGTTGGCTCAGAGTTTTTTCATCCACCGAATATACCGAAGATATTTTTGAGTATCAGCCTTGGTTTATTCAACGTTCTGGTCAGTGGCAACGACTGGAGTTAGAAGGTTGGAAACATCATAACCAAGATATTATCATCAAAATAAAGCATATTGATGATAGAAGTGCGGCTAATTCAATGACTAATTGCGAAATTATCGTTGATTCAGCGCAACTACCTGTACTTGAAGGTAATGAGTATTATTGGAAAGATCTGATTGGTTGCCAGGTCATAACTATTAAAGGTTATAGTTTGGGTTATGTTCAGGATTTAATGGAAACAGGCTCAAATGATGTGCTGGTAATTAAAGCAAATCTGAAAGATGCATTCGGTATTAAAGAGCGGTTAATACCGTTTCTTGATGAGCAGGTGATCAAAAACGTTGATCTTACTACTAAGACAATTGAAGTAGATTGGGATCCTGGTTTTTAAACGCCAATTGCAGGTTTTATGAGTGGAACGCAAGATGTGGATTGGGATTATTAGCCTGTTTCCAGAAATGTTTCGCGCAATAACCGAGTATGGGGTGATAGGTCGCGCAGTAAAAAATGGCCTATTGAATATACAGTGTTGGGATCCGCGAGATTATACTCACGACAGGCACCGCACTGTAGATGATCGCCCTTATGGCGGAGGTCCAGGTATGTTGATGATGGTGCAGCCTCTTAGAGATGCCATTCATGCAGCAAAATCTGTGATCGGTGAAGATGCTAAAGTAATTTATCTTTCACCACAGGGGCGCAAACTTAATCAGCAAGGAGTTTGCCAATTAACGGCAAATAAAAAGCTTATTTTAGTTTGTGGTCGATATGAAGGTATTGATGAACGGATCATTGAAACCGAAATTGATGAAGAATGGTCAATTGGTGATTATGTTCTTAGTGGAGGAGAATTACCAGCAATGTTAATGATCGATTCAATTTCCCGGTTTATTCCTGGTGTATTAGGTCATCATGCATCAGCGGAAGAGGACTCTTTCATGACTGGGTTACTTGATTGTCCTCACTATACCCGTCCTGAGGTGTTAGAAGGTATGGAAGTTCCGAGTGTCTTATTGTCGGGCAACCATGCAGAAATAGAGCGTTGGAGAAGAAAACAGTCACTAGGCCGAACTTGGCTTAGAAGACCTGAACTTCTAACAAGCCTAGCTCTGACTGACGAGCAGAGAATGTTGTTGGCAGAATTCCAACAGGAATATGAAGAACAACAACGTATTAATTGAGACACTGTATCACACTGTCTTGTATATATCAGTTTACCTAGGGTAAGAGAGTAATTATGAGCAACATTATTAAACAGCTTGAACAAGAGCAAATGAAGCAAAATATTCCTTCATTTCGTCCAGGTGATACCGTAGAAGTTAAGGTATGGGTGGTTGAAGGTTCTAAAAGACGTCTGCAGGCATTCGAGGGCGTGGTTATCGCTATTCGTAACCGCGGTTTGCATTCAGCATTTACGGTTCGTAAAATTTCTAATGGTGAAGGTGTCGAGCGGGTATTCCAGACACATTCACCAGTTATAGATAGTATCACAGTTAAACGTTGTGGTGCTGTTCGCAGAGCTAAATTGTATTACCTGCGAGAGCGTTCGGGTAAAGCTGCTCGTATCAAAGAGCGCTTGAATACTAAATAATTCGCTCTTCGCTACATCCTAACAATCTTTAAAGCTCGCAGTTTTTGCGAGCTTTTTTATTATCTATTTTCAGCTTAATTACATTATCAAACATTGTTTTATTAAATCTTTTGTGTAATTTTTTATAAACAGAAAAATATTTTTCTTTAATGTAGGTATAATTTTTTTTGTTTATTTTCATTCAATTATATATTTTTTTTCCGCTTTAATTTCATTAGTAAAGCAAATGTTACTATATGTTGTCGCCAATGGATTGTAATATTTACAGTTCATGTTATCGTATAGCTGTACCTCAAATCGGTGTAATGCAATGCAGGATAAAAAGTTAAATAGGTAAAGAAAATGATCATGCAAAAAGATGAGCTTAATAATGTTAATATTTCTGATGAAAAGATTTTAATTACACCGAAAGAGCTTAAAAAATATTATCCATCTTAACCTCCAAAGGGTACTCCCACCGACATAAGGTGGGAGGGGAATTTGGTCGGGCTTGAAAAGCCCGAAGAATGATCAGCCACGCTGATTTTGAATGTATTGCTTAACAACTTCCAGCGGTGCTCCCCCGCACGAACCTGCAAAGTATGATCGAGACCACAACACTGGCTTGCCGTAAGCCCCACGCAAGTCTAGAAACTCATTACGCAGACGACGAGACGTTACCGCTTTCAGCGAGTTTACTAGTACTGACAACTGCACTGTGGGCGGGTACTCGATCAGCATATGAACGTGATCGGACTCTCCGTTACTTTCCTTTAAATCAGCCCCAAAGTCGCGACACACTTCACCTGCATACTGATGAAATGCTTTGTAGTGCAAGCCACTGAGTACTTTCTTTCGGTACTTAGTCACAAAGACAAGGTGAACATGTAAAAGAAACGCTGCATGTCTTGAACGGTTGATTTTATATTTTTGCATTGAAATTAACCGGATATACGGTAAGATAGTGAGATAATTTACTACACACTGAGTAATAATGCTAATTCTAAAAGCCTACAAATTCAGACTCGAACCAACCGAAAAACAGTCGCAACGTTTGCGGCAGTTGTGCGGATGCGCTCGTTTTATCTGGAATTACGGGCTAGCAGAGACGCAACGCATTATTGAATCCGGCGGTAAACTACCGTCAGCGTTTGAACTAAATCGGATGCTCACAGAATGGAAAAAAAAGCCGGAACATTCCTTTTGCAAGAAGCCTACACGGATAATCTTCAGCAGAAACTCAAAGATCTGCACGGGGCATGGAAACGCTGCTTTGATAAAAAACTGGCAGCAAAAGCTCCTGTATTTAAAAGGAAAAATGACGGGCGTGATTCAGTTCGTTTTGTTAATTTTGATAAATATTGTCAGCTCGATAATGGCAGAGTGAGATTACCGTCAGGTTTGGTATGGGTAAAGTTCCGGCAGTCGCAAAAGCTGTACGGTAAGATTAAAAACGCAACCGTTAGCCAACATGCGGGACACTGGTATATATCGTTTCAGGTCGAACTGGAAATGGACATTCAGCCTCATTCGTCAGCAACAATGATTGGTTTGGATGCAGGTGTAACCAGACTCGCCACGCTGTCAGACGGCACAGTGTTTGAACCTGTAAACAGTTTTAAAACCAACCAAAAAAAGCTGGCGAAATTCCAGCGTCAGTTAAGCTGTAAAGTTAAATTCAGCAATAACTGGAAAAACAGAAGCGAAAAATCCAACGTCTCCACTCGCATATAACCAATATCCGCAAAGACTACCTTCACAAAGTCACCAGTGAAATCAGCAAAACCACGCGATGATCGTCATTGAGGACTTAAAGGTCAGTAACATGTCGAAATCGGCAAAAGGTACACAAGAGCAGCACGGACGGAATGTCAGGGCAAAATCAGGACTTAACCGTTCGATACTGGATCAGGGTTGGTATGAAATGCGCCGTCAGCTTGAGTACAAGCAGCTATGGCGCGGTGGTCAGGTATTAGCTGTGCCTCCGGCATATACAAGTCAACGGTGTGCATGTTGTGGTCATACAGCGAAAGAAAATCGTCAATCACAAAGTAGATTCGAGTGCCTTGAGTGCGGGTATACAGAGAACGCAGATATCAACGGAGCTCGTAACATTTTAGCGGCAGGACATGCCGTGTTAGCCTGTGAAGTGAACGGTGCAGTAATGCCGTCAGCAGCAGGAACCAGGCTTCTGAGCGATCAGATAGTCTCCGACTAACGGGAATCCCCCTCCTGAGTCACGAAGTGTGAAGGTGGGGGAGGATGTCAAGTTATTAAAGGTGTTAGTGTCTCTACCGCCACTACCTGCCGCCAATGTGAAGATGCGCCCTGTGCCAATGTTTGTCCTAATAGTGCAATTATGCGCGAGAGCGATTTTGTTCACGTTCATCAAGAGCGTTGTATTGGCTGTAAGACTTGTGTTGTCGCTTGTCCTTATGGTGCGATGGAGGTGGTTTTACGGCCAGTAGTACGCAATAGTGGGGCTGGGTTGAATGTTGTGGTTGAGAAGGCGCAAGCAAATAAATGTGATCTTTGCCATCATCGGTCTGAAGGGCCGGCTTGTATTCAGGCTTGTCCTACCAACGCAATTATGTGTGTTGATCGTAACAAACTGGAACAACTCAATCTTGAGAAGCGTCGGCGGGCGGCGTTAAATGGTATGGCTAACCAAATTTTCTAACTAGCCAGCGCGATATTAGCCAATATGAAGAGTGAAAATGGTACCTTATTGCGGATCTATGGCAAAGTTCAGGGGGTCGGATTTCGGCCCTGGATTTGGCAATTGGCACAGCGATTAACCCTTAAAGGGGAGGTTTATAACGACGGTGCCGGCGTGGTGGTGCGTATTGTTGGCGATGCCAATAGATTACTTGATCTATTGCCAATCGATTGCCCACCCTTAGCTCGTATCGATCAGGTGCAGCAATTTCCCTGGCACTGGCGTCAATTGCCGCAGGATTTCACTATCCAGCATAGCGTGCCGGCAACGATGGCAACCCAAGTTGCTCCCGATGCGGCTACTTGCCCGGCGTGTTTGCAAGAAATGAATGATCCAAGCCAACGTCGTTATCGCTACCCATTCATTAATTGTACTCATTGTGGGCCGCGCCTCACGATTATTCGCGCGATACCCTATGATCGACCGTTTACCGTTATGGCTGCTTTTCCGCTATGTGCGCCTTGCGCAGCAGAATATCGTGATCCTGCTGATCGCCGTTTCCATGCCCAACCCATTGCCTGTCCTGATTGCGGACCGCAGCTAGCTTGGCTGGCGGAAAATGAGCGACAAGAAAAAGAGGCAGCAATTCAGGCAGCTATTAGCGCATTGAAAAAGGGTAAAATTATTGCCATCAAAGGGATAGGTGGTTTTCACCTGGCTTGTGATGCCAACAATCGAACGGCAGTAAAGCGCTTGCGTCAGCGTAAACGGCGACCGTCAAAGCCCTTAGCCGTGATGATCACCGATGCAATGGCCAGCCTGCTGCCTGAACAGACTCAGTCACTTTTGCGACTGCCCGCGGCACCAATTGTGTTAGTGGATAAACAATGGCTATCGTTAGTTGATGAGATAGCACCACAGCTTAACGAAGTCGGTGTCATGCTGGCGGCAAATCCCTTACAACATCTATTAATGCAAGCTGTCGCGCGTCCATTAGTGATGACCTCAGGCAATCTCAGTGGCTGTCCGCCGGCATTGAATAATGAACAAGCATTGACGGATCTGATTGATATTGCTGACGGCTGGCTATTACACAATCGGGATATTTTACAGCGGATGGATGATTCCGTTATGCGCGCCTGCGGTGAAATGCTGCGTCGAGCCAGAGGTTTTGTACCAGACAGCTTGTCTTTACCGCCCGGTTTTAGCAATGTACCGCCGTTGTTATGCTTAGGCGCTGATCTAAAAAATACTTTCTGCCTGATAAGGGATCAACAGGCGATACTCAGCCAGCATCTGGGCGATCTCAATGAGCAAAATGTGTAAGCACAGTGGTGGCAGGTAGTGACCAGGATGCAACAAATTTGGCAGTTCACGCCACAAAAAATCGTTAATGATAAACATCCTGCCTATCGAACACAACAACTGGCGCAGCAGATGGCTTTGCCGATAGTAAAGGTGCAGCATCACCATGCTCATGCCGTCGCCTGTTTGGCTGAGCATCTTTGGCCACGGCATGCAGGTGATGTTATCGCATTGATCCTCGATGGAATTGGTTGGGGAGAGCATGATCAGTTATGGGGCGGGGAATGTTTACGCGTCAATTATGACGCATGTGAAAAATTGGCAGGATTGCCGGCAGTCGCGCTGCCGGGTGGTGATTTGGCCGCATGTCAACCATGGCGAAATCTATTGGCTCAGTGGTTGGCATTTGTACCAGACTGGCAAATGCGATCGGAAGCCAAAATATTAGCCGATAAACCTTGGCCGCCATTAGCACGGGCAATAGAGCGAGGGATCAATGCCCCGCCGGCTTCTTCTGCCGGACGCTTATTTGATGCGATTGCGGCAGCACTAGATTGTGCTCCGGCGCAACAGAGTTATCAGGGCGAAGCAGCTAGCAAATTGGAGGCTCTGGCGCTAACGGTAAATCATATCAATCACCCAGTGACGCTACCGGTCAAAGATAACCAATTAGATATGGTGACATTTTGGCAACAATGGCTGGATTGGCAGGCACCGAAAGCTTGGCGTGCCTGGGCCTTTCATGATGCGTTGGCGAAAGGATTAGCAGATTTGGCTGCCCATCATGCGCAGTGGCGAAAAATCTCCACCATTGTTTGTGGTGGCGGTGTATGGCATAACCGCTTACTGCGGCAACAGCTAAAGTTTTGGTTAACTGATTTTCAACTATTGTTGCCGATGAATTTACCTGCCGGTGATGGCGCCATTGCTTTTGGTCAAGCGCTGATTGCAGCAGCAAAATTTACTTAATACCCGGTGCAAAACGTCAAAAGATTGCCCAGCCAGTGAGGTGATAATAATAGCGCTTTTATTCTCGTTGACATAAGGGCAGTTTGTTAGTGGCTGGTTTGTCATGTCATTTATGTCAAAGGAATGACACTGTTAGTAAAAATGAATATTTTTTCTTTATTTTCCATTTAGTTAATTATATTGGTGTGTGTGGCATGCTTCATGCATCTTAATGTTTAATCCTTTTCCAATGATGAAATTAACAGGAGTAATACGGATGAAAAAAGTCGTCACGGTTTGCCCCTACTGTGCATCAGGTTGCAAAATCAACCTGATGGTTGATAAAGGCAAAATTGTCAAAGCTGAGGCGGCGCAGGGGAAAACCAATCAAGGTAATTTATGCCTAAAAGGTTATTACGGTTGGGATTTTATCAATGATACCCAAATCCTTACCCCGCGCCTGAAATCACCGATGATCCGTCGGCAACGGGGCGCTAAGCTGGAAGCTGTTTCTTGGGATGAAGCACTGAACTATGTTGCCAACAAGTTGAGTGCTATTAAAGCTCAATATGGGCCGGATGCCATTATGACTACCGGTTCCTCCCGTGGCACAGGCAATGAAACCAATTACATTATGCAAAAATTTGCCCGTGCGGTTATCGGCACTAATAATGTTGATTGCTGTGCGCGTGTTTGACACGGCCCATCGGTTGCAGGTCTGCACCAGTCGGTCGGAAATGGCGCAATGAGTAATTCTATTGTCGGTATCGAAGATACTGATTTAGTTTTTGTTTTTGGTTATAACCCAGCTGATTCTCACCCTATTGTGGCTAATCGGGTGATCAAAGCTAAGCAAAAAGGAGCGAAGATTATTGTTTGCGATCCGTGGAAAATTGAAACTGCCCGTATCGCCGATATGCATCTGGCATTAAAAAATGGCTCTAACATCGCATTACTCAATGCAATTGGCCATGTCATTATTGAAGAAGATCTTTACGACCATGCCTTTGTTGCTGCGCGAACGGAAGGTTTTGCCGAATATCGTATAATTGTTGCCGGTTATACGCCAGATTCAGTAGAAGTGGTCACCGGGGTTAGCGCGCAGGATATTCGCCAGGCCGCGCGGCTCTATGCGCAAGCGGAACGAGCCACTATTCTCTGGGGTATGGGAGTAACCCAGTTCTATCAAGGGGTAGAAACCGTGCGATCACTAACCAGCCTGGCACTGCTAACTGGCAATCTGGGCAAACCCAGTGTTGGTGTCAATCCGGTACGTGGGCAAAACAATGTGCAAGGTGCTTGTGACATGGGAGCATTGCCGGACACCTATCCCGGTTATCAGTATATTAATGTAGCAGAACATCGGCAAAAATTTGCTCAAGCCTGGGGGGTTGAGAGCCTACCGGCAAATGTTGGTTATCGCATTAGTGAGTTACCTCATAGAGTGGAACATGGCGAAGTTCGTGCCGCTTATATTATGGGTGAAGATCCATTGCAAACTGATGCTGAGTTACCAGCAGTACGTCAAGCATTTGCTGATTTAGAATTGGTCATTGTGCAGGATATCTTCAATGACCAAAACCGCTGCGGCAGCAGATGTGATCTTGCCTGCAACTTCTTGGGGCGAGCATGAGGGTGTTTATACTGCGGCAGATCGGGGTTTTCAGCGTTTTTTTAAAGCGGTAGAGCCAAAATGGGATCTAAAAACCGACTGGCAAATTATTTGCGAAATTGCTACTCGCATGGGTTATCCGATGCACTACAACAATACGCAACAAATTTGGGATGAATTGCGGCGTTTATGCCCGGATTTCTATGGTGCTACTTATGAAAAAATGGGTGAACTAGGCTATATCCAGTGGCCGTGTCGTAGTGAATCTGATGATGATCAGGGAACAGATTACCTGTTTGAAAAGACATTTTCCACACCCAACGGCTTGGGACAGTTCTTTACTTGTGACTGGGCGCCGCCCTTAGATCGCATCAACGAAGAGTATCCACTGGTACTTTCCACCGTGCGTGAAGTGGGGCACTACTCCTGCCGCTCAATGACTGGTAACTGCGCGGCACTGGCCGCTTTGGCTGATGAACCGGGTTATGTACAAATTAACACCGCGGATGCTAAAAAGCTGGGTATTGAAGATCAAGCCTTGGTTTGGATCCAGTCACGAAAAGGGAAAGTAATCACCCGCGCGCAAGTCAGTGAGCGTCCTAATAAAGGCGCGGTATATATGACTTACCAGTGGTGGATTGGCGCTTGCAATGAACTGGTGGCGGAAAATTTAAGCCCGATAACTAAAACACCAGAGTTTAAATTCAGCGCTGTTCGATTGGAGTCTATCGCCGATCAACGTGCTGCTGAACAATATGTGATTGATGAATATCATAAGTTGAAAAAACAACTGCGTGAAAGCGCTTTAGGTTAGATAAAGATTGACGGTTTTATTTAATCAGATAAACAACCCCAATTGGGGTTGTTTATATTTGTTAGTTTAAAAATTGTATCGGACTGCAATTAATCAAGTTAGCCAAATACTGACCCAATTTGCTTTTTTTTCGATTTTGCTTGCTTTAATTATTCTCTTTCTTGTCAGGAAAGTTTTCTAGGAATAGGGCGTAGCGGTCAATAAATTTTTGCTTATCACATTCTGGTGAATTTTTAAATTTCTTCTTACACAGGTCTTTCATTTCGTCTCGTTTACTTTCTTTTAAGTTTATTATCTCTATTACGTCGTCATTTTGATTATCAGTAGTATAAATTAATGTATCGCTATTATTTGCCAAAGAAAGTGAGTTAAAACCGACTAACAAGCTAATAGTAAAAATTTTCAATCGCCATTTCATCGTCTATCCTCCTAAAAGCGTAAAAATGAATACTGATAATAATTATATTTTTAACATTTTCATTACTATTTTGTTGTGTGGATAGTTTTCCAGCGAAAAATAGAAGATATTACTTAACAAGTTAAATAGAGATAGCTAATTAGGCTACCAGCTATTAATGCTCAAGACAGAGATAAGTTTTGCCTTATCTCTGTTAATGTCTGCTTAATATTATTTAACTTTACATTAAATTTTACTATCGAATATCAATACAGCCTTCGCCGCTATATTCATGAGTGGGAGGATTGCAGTTTTTTTCTACTGCGTAATCATCATCTACTGCGTTATCATCACCTACTGCTTTATCATTACCTTTAAAATAGATTGCATCTTTATCTTTTACAGTGCTACTGCTAGGTGTTTTGTCACCGGCTAAAGCAAAAAAGTTAGATGACAAAAGTGTAGTAATAATGAGAATTTTAATAGTTGATTTCATAATTAATCCTCCGATAGATAGGTAAAAATTATGATATATATCACACTTATAATCTTAACATAAAATTAACATTTATGTTAATTGTTTTGGTGGTTATTGTTTGTGTGGTTATTATGCTAATTGAGCAAATTGGTAGCTTCAAATGAACGTTCGTATCAATATATTAGTGTTATTTAAATTTGTAGTTAGTAAGTTTTTCCGTTGAAAAAAATAAAATAATTATTGCTTAAGTGGCCAGCTTGGTAATGCTAACGAATTTTGTGTGGCAACAAAAACAGCATCAAGTTAAACAAAATTAAATTATTTATTAGTAAATTTAATATTAATTAAACAAATAATTTTTATTAAAATTAGCTTAAATTAAATAAACAAAAATAGCCTATTAAGCTTTATCTTTTTCATTAAAATTAATACTTCCTTCTATTTAGTGATGATATTCTGAAATATCTAACATACTAATAATCATCATAAAAATAGAGATGTCTTATGAGAATATGGGAAGATTTTTATCGTTTAGATAACCTTAATTTAGCTTTTTTAAATAATACTTCAGCGGAATAAGCAATCATTTTTGGTAATGGTAAAAATCAAATATCTATTTCAATAAAAGCAAATACTGTCTTTATCTGCTTTCAATCAATACATACAAAATCGTTCCGTACAGGAAAAGTCGCGTTGTTATAGCTCAGGATGTGAGGTGCTATTGGAAAAAGGCGCAGGCGTTTTCCTAACATGGCAGGCGTCATAACAGATGTTTTCAAAGATTGAATTCGTGGCGAGTTCCGTTGTGCATTTAGGGTTTTAATTAGCTTGAAATCCATCGTGAGAAAGCAGAAAAGGTTGTACTTTTCTGCGGTCCGTATATGCCATGCGTCTTGACTATTTTTTTGCCGAGGACTGCAACGAGGGATGCATATTCAGGATCTTCAGCTTCCATTTTCTTTAGCAGCTGGAATAGTTGTTCGCGTTGATCTGGAGGTCTCATCCACGATGAGCCAAGAGAAGAAAACATATGGTCGTCAATACTCTCCAGCAACACGTTCTCAAACAGGTTATAGTCAAAATACCCACACCTTCGAAAGCGCCCAAGTGGCTGATAGAATTGCTCGTTATATAGTTCAGCAGACGAATAAAGAGTTAAGAATCCCGCCTTTTGAAGAAAGATGAGACCCGGAAGATAGACGATCTCATCATATTCGCGCACTTTAGTATTAACTGGATGAACCGGAATTCGTGCTAAGTACCCAGTTTCGATAGAATGCTTGCCCCAAAGTTTCTGGCCCATGGAAACCCAAGCTGTTTTATGAGTTGTCGCATGCGCAAGTACTGTATTATCGACCAATACACCAATTGGGCCATTTGCTTTTAAATCACATTGGGCACGATAGGTTGAAAGATAAATCAACCAACTGGCAATGCGCGGACTATATTTAAATTTCAAATGCTCTATATATCGTGAGAAATTTATCATAATGTTCGGTGCTTTTAACCTTTCTGACTTAATTTACTGCATACCTATCGCTAAATAAAAGAGAAGAGAAAACTGAGTTATGTCCTAATTTATGACCATACTTTCAGGTGATTCTTTGAGAGCTCTCAAACGGCAAGATACAAGACTCTGTATCTAATGCTGTGATGCAACCAATTCAATTAATGAGTAAATATTGAAGCACGAGAAATGCCGGTGCGAGAATTAATCTATGAGTTCGATAAAGTAGCATTGAAAGAGTACTCATCATTCGTTATTTTAAATGATAATAGGATTATCACAGACGCTAGTAAACCTATCGCTAATGAACAAATTTCAAAAGAGTTAACTCTCGGTATTTTAATTAAATAAGATGAACAAACGGATTGATCATGATCATTCACTTTACTAATAGATTTGAAAATCTAATTTCGATTATTTCATCTAAATCATTTTTACTGCATTATTGTGGTGAATATTTTGGTGATAAAAGAGGGAAAGTAGTTTCTCGATCTGCTCACCCTATGGTTTCATTTAGTGAGTATGAACATAATGAATTATATAAAAAAATAATAACATACGGTAGATATGGAATTGCTCTATGCAAAAAATGGGCTGAGCAAAATGGATTATCACCTGTAAATTATATTGAAAAAAATTCTCCAGCGGCTTTAGGACTTATAGCTTTACTAAGATCTCGCCAAGTTGGTACGTTACCGAAACACCTTCGACTTCCCGTTATTCAGTTGAAGTGTTTTATAAAGCATGTCTCTGGTTACAATAGTTACTTTGGTGAAGAAGACTTTGATTTTAAGTATGAGAACGAGTGGCGGTTTGTTCCAACAATCCAGCAAATTAAGGGTGGAAGAATATCATTGGACTTCTCTAAATATAATGAAGATAAAATAAAATACAATGAAAAAATAGCACCTTATGCACTCAGATTTTTTTTGGCTAATATAAGATATATCTATGTTGAAAATGAATCTCAACGTCAGAAATTAACCTCACTTTTTGGACTTTCCGCTGAGAAAGTTGTATTAGCTACTTGGAAGAAATCAATGAAAAGCAAAGTCGTCTAATGTTTTCCGTATTTGAGTTCAATTTATGATTAAGTTTGCTCCTCGTTCATAGCCGACAGTCTGATTTGGCCGCAAAACACGGCCAGATTAGTACAGAGTTAACACACATCATCCAACAAGCTGCCTTCCTTCATCTCACCCACAAACATATTTCCACGATCCGTAGCCATAACAAAATCAGCCCACCATTGTATCATCGGACGGCGCTGTTAAAGGTAATCGCTGCAGTTATAAACACTACATACCTCTTTTTTGTTTATAAGAGCAAGCGCTATTTCAATGACATCAGGCGGAAATTTACTACTTGATTGTTAATTGTTAATGGACTGAGCCGGTTTGATGCGGTTGGGAAAGATAAATTTTGATTATTACTCAGTGGTTTCGTCATTTCCAGAAAGGAGACAACTTCATCTTTGTCAAAGATCGTAGTATCGGAACTGCCAGAGTTTACTACCGCTATATTTAACAAGCAAAATGAGTCAATCTCATTTTACAGAATATAGTCAGCATCTTTAGGTTTAGCTATTTTGTTTTCCGTATCCTGACGGTTTAGTTTTTCTTACCATGATGAGTCTCAATGCTTTAGACCCAATGAAGACCTTATAGCTTATCGTTGGGACTATGGGCCTAAAAGGTTCGGATTTAATTAGTTGGCTTCAGACTTAGCTGGACAAATTGAGGATACAAAAAAGCCCGCAGGGCTTGTACCATGCGGGCTCTTAGGACTTCATCGGATGACTCTGGTAATCACCGATGGAGAATTTTGGTGGAGCTGGCGGGAGTTGAACCCGCGTCCGAAATTTCTACATTCTCTAAAGAGGTATAGGTAAAACAATGAGCTACTAGAAAAATCAATTATTTAACTACCGATAACTGACGGTAACTAACGACGTCTAGCGTTAATTAATTAGTTATATGGACACTAAGTGGACATAATAAATTGCAATCGATGTTAAAAGCAATGATTATTCATCCAGTAAAAATAGTGGGTTTTTAGTGACTGCATCTTCTAAATGGCTAGGGGCGAAATGAGCATATATCATTGTCATCTTTATATCGGAATGCCCAAGAATATCTCTTAATACTAAAATATTCCCCCCGTTCATCATAAAGTGGCTTGCGAATGTATGGCGTAAAACGTGTGTACATTGTCCTTCTGGTAGTTCGATGCCAACTTTATTTACTGTTCTTTCGAAAGTTTTACGGCAAGGGGTAAATAGCTTTCCCCTTTTTTTGGGAATTTCATTATAAAGTTCTTTTGAAATAGGAACAGTTCTTACTTTTTTGCTTTTTGTGTTTTTGTAAGTAATACGATATGGAGTTACTTGGCTACTTTCTAAGTTTTCAGCTTCGCTCCATCTTGCGCCAGTTGAAAGACATATTTTTGCTATCATTAAAACGCTATCGCTTTTAGATTCAGCAAGGGCATCTAGTAAAACTTTGATTTCGTCTTTGTATAGAAAAGTGACCATGCTTTCATCAACTTTAAAAGTAGGTAGGCCAGCAAGAGGGTTAGGTAAAGACCAATGACCTAATTTTTTTAAAGTACCAAAGACTGCTGATAAATTGCGTTGTTCATGATTAACCGTAACAGGCTTTATTTCCATGCACCGCCCATTAACATCAGGTATTTCACCTTTTAAGCGACCCTCACGATATAAACTAAAATCAGATGCGGTTAGTTGTGATGCGATTGGATCGCCTAGCCCTGCACAGATAGCTTTTAGCTTTGACATCATACGGTCTACATCTGTTAATGTCCTACCGTATAAATCATGCCATTGATTAATTAAATCAGATAACCGTCTGTTGTCCTGTTTTTCACCAAGCCAAGGTTTATTTTCCATTTCCCCGAGAATATATTTCTCGTAATAAAGAGCTTCACCTTTCGTGGCGAATTTTTTGCGTATTCGCTTACCATTAACACCATTAGGACGAATGTCACAGAGCCATTCACCAGATTCAATTTTTCTAACAGTCATTTTATTATTGGTTTTCGATAATAGTAATAACACGACCTAACACAGTTAAGTCCTCTAAATCACAATCAAAAGGTATGCCAACTCCCGATACGCGAACTTTCTTAATTGGTATTCGAGTCAATTCGCGAACACTGATTTTTCCCTCAATATCCACTAACCATTTACCGTCAAAAATATCACTGAATTTATTATCAATGATGTAGTAAGTGTTATCTTCTTGTATTGATTTTGGTTCGTCGGGTAGTGGTGCGGTATTCTTGAACATCGCCTTATCAAACATTACATTGCTAGCAGGTATTAATTCACCATTCACTAAACGAAAATTAGGCAGTTTGAGAATATCTACTTTTTCATTATCAAATGGCTTACCCTTACCAAATGTTAACCATTCTAAATTTGCCCCCGTTTCTATTGAACAGCGAACAACCATATCTGCGGGAAAAACAGCGCGTTTATAGCGGCCTGATATTCCACTGGCACCCATGTTAAAATGTTCAGCCATCATTAATTTTGATGAAAAACCATAGGCTTCCATTATTCTATCTAAGACGTTTGCATTGTCTGGGCATGAAATAAAATCAAAAGATTCACTCATCAAGCACTCCGAATTTATCACTTAAAGAAATTAAAAATACAAATCGAGTTGACAATTCACGATTCGTAAAGTAAATTTCTCATATCGAAAATATAACGATATCTGTCGATATCTAACGAAAATTACAGTTAACAAGAGAGTTTGCCTCATGAAAACACAATGTTCAACAGATATGAGCGACAAGCGTCGCTGGATTCCGTTATCTGAGTTCTGTGAGCGTGAAAATATCAAAATTCGCACTGCTCGTACATGGATGAGTAACGGAAAGCTAAAAATCAAACCCAAAAAAAGTTCTCATGAACGAGTATATATTGATTGGGATGCGTACTATAAAGAGTGGTACATCTAATTTACCTCACGTTTCGTGGTTAACGTATTCACTAATAGTGAATTTGGATAAGAGTAAAATCTATGTTTGATTATCAGGTTTCCAAACAAAATCACTTTGATAATGCGTGTCGCGCTTTTGCGATTGCTCATAAAGGCGATCTTGTTCAGATAGCGGAAGCAATCGGCATGAATGCGCAAATGTTGCGTAATAAGTTAAATCCTGAACAACCGCATCAATTTACTTGTGCTGATATTGTAAGCGTAACGGATGCAACAGAAGATGCAACTTTAATTGATGGTTTGTTAGAGCAACTTCAATGTCAGCCGTCAGTACCTTTAAATAATGCCAGTGGGGGAAATTTCCCTACATATATTTTAAATGCAACAGCCGAAGTTGGAAAGCTAGCAAGCCAAGTAGTTTTGGCAGGTCGAATTAATAATGCCCGTTCCGCTGAAATTAAACAGAGTGTTAATAATGCGATCCGTTGTTTAGCATTAGTCGGTGTGACAATTTCAGCTCGTCTACAATCATCTCCTGCGTTTGTTACTGCAATAGATACGGTTGCGGGATTCAGTCAATTAATGGTGTGATTATGACAATACTATTTAGGAATTCCACCACTGAGGATAGAAATGATTCTTTCCCATGTCGTGAGGGGATATTTACTTTCCAAATCATAACCATGTATAGCAATACTGGCTCTTTTTCTCGCGGGGTTATAGAGAGAAGTCAACACTTGCGTATCGCTTTTTTCGATAGTTTGTATTTGTTTAATGATTTCACTTTCAGACAGATGAGGGATTTCATCAATCAAAATACGGTAACGATTCGCTTGAGCCTTGGCATTACCCGCTTTTTCGCCAAATTTGAAACCAAATTGCATCGCGGAGACAAAAGCAATAATAAAACCAAACAGCCATCCGAGTTGTGTACTTGCGAAAACAGAAGCACCAAGAAACAACTGGGTAAAAGAACAAAATTGATTACATCGGCGGTTAAAAGTACCCGTCATTTCTTCAAGGTAAAGAGAGTAATTAGCTTCAAAAACGAGGTTTCTTTCTGGTTGTTTGGTCATGATAAATCCTTATTTTTTATCCTGCTCCTCGGTTGGCTGTTGCTGCTGTTTAGGTGGTGCTTGTTCAGCCGGAGCGGGACGGTGAATACGATGATAATCCTTACGGTCTTCTGACATAAGTATTTCCTTTGGTAGGTTTGTTTGTAAGCGATTCAATCTTACCACAAAACATGAGCCGGACATGGCTAAAATCCGGCACTTTATTCATAAGAGAGGACAATATGACTCAAGCACACAAGCAACAATATAAATACAAAGTTACAGGCGATTCATTTAAAACAAAATCTAACAATGATTTAAAAGTGATCATCCCTGTAATTGTTTTTGCCACTATCTATTTACTAGCAAGAATATAGGGAAAAATTATGTACCAGAACCCGATAGAGCTAGAACAACGCGCCCAATACATGCAATTAGACCAGCGCATTAATGGGCTTAATAAAACATCAGAAATTAAATCAAAACACTTTGGTTTAAAAAATGATGAGCTGAAATATTTTATAAAAGAAATGCGCGACCGTTTTAATGAGCATCACGAAGAAAATAAAAAGTTTTTAGGCGTTATTTTCTATATGGCGAATATTGATAAAAGCCGCCACGATTGCCAATTTGAAGATCTCACCACTAAAGAGATTTTTAATATCGTCAAAGCCATTAATCATATAAAAGCCATTAGCGCATTTTTACCAAAAAACTTAGCCTTACCCCTTAGTTAAATAACCGAAAAGAATTAATGACATTGATTTGTCAGAGCTTTTTACACGCTAAATTTAGGAAAATAAATAAATGAATATAACAGAACCAACATTTACCCCCGTATTAGATGCCGCTTCAACAGATGCATTTTTAATTTATGATTGCATTAACTGTAATCGTCAAGATGAACGCAAAGTTTGTAATGACCGTTATGCGTCACGCCTGCGTAAATTACAAATGTATGTGCTGAATGAAAAACCTGATTATGTGGCTATAAGTCAGTTATTAGAAAGTGAAATTAATCATGTGGAAAATATGAGAGGCGTTAGGTAATCAGATTTGCTCATGCAATACCTCGTCATCAAAAACGAATAGCGGCATAACAAATATTATGCCGCTTAACCTACTTAAAATATCCCATTTTTCATTTTCATGAGATTTAAATGATTAACGTTTCAATGAATAATGTTAAGAAAACTGCCTATTACAAGCCTTTAAAACCCATTAAAAGGCCATTTCCGACCTATCCAGAACTTTATGAAAAAGAAAAAAGAGCCAAAGCATTAGCAAATGCGCAAACGCTACTTTCAGAACAACCTAAAATTGTTCAAATTACCGTTAATAAACGCTTTGATACGTTATTAAAAGAACAAGGTCGTGAGCGTGCGAATGCTTATCTTGCTAAAAATTTTTGTGAACGGATATATCCAAGAATAGAACTTGTCACTAATCGTTATTGTGTAAGGAAAAAAAATGCAGAAACTTATCGATTTTTCAGTCGATTCAATCTGATACCCGATATGTCCCGAAAATCACTAGAATCATTGGCGTTTGATCTGTCGGGTTTTGTGTTTTTGGCACTCACTAATATCAGTAAAAACCGAACCGAAGAAAGCGATTTGAAAATAGCCTATCTTCTTTATCTTGAAGCCGCGACAATCACACGCGCATACCGTCAAGATCCCCCTCGCGCAGCTAAATTATTAAAACAATGTTTTAACGAAAAAGAGGCTTTTATCGCTATTGCGCAAATGACGTCTGAAAAATGGTGGTTAGGCCGTTTGCGTAAACATGCGGCAAAGTGGCGAGAACATTTACAAATTGCGCTAACAAACGTCAGCAAGCGTACCAGCATTTATGCAAGCGCGATGACGAAGAGTGAGTGGAAAGAACAGAAACGGCGGACCCGTGAATTTTTAAAATCCATGGAATTAGAGGACGAGGAAGGTAATCGCTTTAGTTTGATTGATAAATACTATGGCAGCGTAGCAAATCCTGCCATTCGTCGTACTGAAATGATGGTACGAATTCGTGGTTTTGAAAATATCTGCAATGAACTCGGTTATATCGCTGAATTCTATACACTGACCGCCCCTTCAAAATATCATGCAACAACGATCCATGGTCATCGCAATAGAAAATGGAACGGTAGTAGCCCTGCGGATACTCAACGCTATTTAAGTCAAGTATGGAGTAAAATAAGAGCGAAATTGCATCGTAAGGATTTACGGATCTTTGGTATTCGCGTAGCAGAGCCCCATCATGATGCAACACCCCATTGGCACATGCTCCTTTTTATGTTGCCTGAACAAGCGGATAGTATCCGTGAAATTCTCAGAGAATATGCATTCCAAGAAGATGAAAGCGAGCTTTCTACCCTTAAAGCGAGGAAAGCACGTTTCCATGCTGAGGCCATTGATCCCGATAAAGGTTCAGCAACCGGTTATGTTGCTAAATACATTTCTAAAAATGTCGATGGTTACGCATTAGACGGCGAGCTTGACGATGAAAGTGGACGCCCTATGAAAGAAGCGGCAATGGCTGCCGCTGCATGGGCTGGTCGCTGGCGAATACGTCAGTTTCAATTTATTGGTGGCGCACCTGTTACCGTTTATCGTGAATTACGCAAGATGGCCGATCATGATACTGCGGTGGGGCTAGATGTGGAATTTGCCGCTGTACATGATGCTGCTGATTCAGGCGATTGGGCGGGTTATATCAACGCACAAGGTGGTCCGTTTGTGCGTCGTGACGATCTTATTGCTCGTTTATGGTATCAAGAAAGCGAAGAAACCAACGCTTACGGTGAGGAAATCATACGGGTAAAAGGTGTGTTTTCGTCTTTAGTGGGTTCTGATAGCCCCATTATCACCCGACTCAAAAGCTGGAAGATTGTTAAGAAGTTAGACGAAGCGATAGCGGAGTCTGCTTTTAGTGATGCGAATGCATCACCTAGGAGTTCTGTCAATAACTGTACGGGGGTTCTAAGTAAAGTTAAAGATAAAAAATATGCTGTGACGGAAATTGTGAGAAAAGCGAAGGAAATTGGCATCATTTTAGACCCAGAAAAGGACAAATTTATGATCCATGCAGTCGCCAGAGGGGCAATTTGTACTGGAAATGGTCAGCGAGTGAGGTTTCATGCGAATGGCCACATTCAAAAAATAGTTATTAAATCAGATAAACAGCTAAAAATCCGCGAGAAATTAACTAATGCAATGGCTCGTATCCAACAACGGATCGAAGAAAATGGCAAAAACAACATCAGAGTGCATAGCAGAGCAACGTAAAAAGCAAAAAGATAATGTTGAAAAATAATTGCGCGATCCGCAGACCATCGCGATAGCCTTACGAAATGAATGAGTATATTCAGCTTGTTGGCTAACAAAAGGTTAGCTTGAATTGAGGTTAGATAATTTTGTCTAGACGTGTCACAAAACAGATAGTTTATTAATAAATTATATGAAATTGTAATTAGCACAAATTTTTATTAATTTCTGTAATATAGTGTTTTCTAATGACTTTATTTATGTATACTGTATATATGTACAGTATAAAAATGGGAATTTGAGTATGAGCGATTTTTTTTCAGAGTCAGTCGTGTTTGAGCGTATTAGTGTTATTGCAAAACTGGCGAGTTTAGAGTGTTGCAACCATTATGAGCGTCAAGTTGTACTCATACTGATTACCGAGCTTGCGGACAATGCAAGAGAAAAAATAGTCAAAAAGAACAACCAAAAATTTAGACGGCTTTGTAGCCGTCCTGAATCAAGCATAAAACAATCATGCAGTTTTTGATGTTAACAAGTCCAGCGCCAACTGGCGCTGTTTAGTATTAAAATTCTCAATCATTGATTGAATCAAGTCATTAGAATGGGCGCTAGGGCTTATCGTGTGGCTAAATGTCAGATTTAAAACAAAAGTGTGACCACATTCAACATCATTACAAGCGCAGTAAAGGTCTGAAATTTCACGATGTTTACGATTTGATTTGCGAATTGTCGCACGTTGTCCGCAAATGGGGCAGAATATTTTTAATACTCTCACGTTCCAGACCTCCGATTGATAATAACGACTTAATTTTACCTTATTTTTAGACATTATTCATTTTCCTTGGTGATATTTTGACGAAAAATTAATTTAAGTGATTCATTCCTACCGACTTCATTATTTATGGCATTCATGAATAGATTTTGAACAGGGATTACTTCATCTTGTCGATAGGCTTCCCTTGCTTTTAATGGGTCACCTAAACCGCCAGAGCCTAAGCCGGGAATGATGCCAGCAAGCCCAGCAGGGAAACGATGTGCATTTAAAACGTCTTGTGCGCTGATACTTTTTACATTGCTAAATTCATCGTTTGCTGAAATATCACCAACGGGAATAAATTTAATGCCATCAGGGTCACCATTTGGCACACTAACAAACATCGTTTCAAAATTGCCGATTCCCTTACTTTGGCTGAGTTTTTGAATAATTTGTTCTTCAACTTCATCAGTCATGTTTGGGTCATTGCAATAAATCATACCGCCTGTATGTGCACCGTTGTGGTAATAACGACGACGAAATATGGTTGCTTCACTGTTTAGTAATGCCGCATGAATACCGCCGATGTAATCCGGTAAACCGTAGACTTGCTGTTGTGGGTCATACATTTTGATGTAAATAATATCGTCAGGCTTATAAGCCAGCGGCTCACCTTCTTGTAAAATGACAAAATCCCCATCTTTGCGGCGTCGCAAGTAAAGTGAGGGTAAAACCGCTAATCCGATTATCTCCCCCCAACCGTTACGCACTTTTAAAATTGCCACATCACCGAACAGAAAATAATTAAAAACGGCCGCTTTTAATTGCTCATGAGTTAGGCCACCGCCGATATAGTCACTCGTCACCATATTATGACGAGCGTAAAGCACACCGCCATGCTGTCCATTTAAATTAACGAGCTGTGCGAGTGCTTCACGGTCAATCGGGGGTGTCCAGTGGTCAAACTCGTTGTCATACCAAATATTTTTATAGTCAGTATGCGTTGTTAGAATGGGCGTAGGCTTACCCAGTGTGATACTAAACCCTTTTGATGGTGCTTTTTTTGACTGCACCATTTGAGTATTTGAATTCCGTTTCTTTTTCATTATGCCGCCTTCGATAAAATATATTTAGATTTGCGCTTTTTATCCGTATTAAGCGGCTCTTTGATCACGGCGTGAGACGTTGCCCAAAAAACGTCAGCGTGGCCTGTTTCCTGTGTTCTATCGGCAACGAAAGTCATTGCGCCCCCTTTGCCCGTCATGGTGTGTCTGATACATAAAAATGACGCAGGGATTTCTTTCTGATCCCTATCCCACTCGATACGTTGCTCATCAACGATATCTATCATTTTCATGACAAGTTGTGTTTTCATTTGTAAGCTGTAAAGAATAGGTTGTGTGATCCGTGGTGCAAAATCTTGTACCATTTCATACACAGATTGACCTATCCCTGTTGTATCGATACCGATATGAGTAAAGCGATATTTCTTTGTTAAATCTTCAATTAGTTTGGCTTGGTGTCGCCAGCTAAAGCCCTGCCAGTAAAATGTCGCTAATACTCTGAAAACTTCCGGTGCCATTATCGGTGGCGCTACAATCACAAATGTTGAGGTATCGCCAGAGCGAGCGGGTCATAGCCGCCCCACACTTCGCGGTTACCGAATGGGCGCGGTTCTTTTGGCTTGTGGTCCTCCCATAAATTAATATCTACACCGCATTTTTCGAGTTGATCATATTTAAAAACGGATGCGCCACTGTCGATAAAGACACACATATACAACATGTTAAAGGTGTCAGTGTTATAGCGCTGGCGTAATTTATCAATCGATGCTAAGTTAAAGCCGCCTTTAATTGCATCTTCAAGGGTAATAACATAGCGCCATTGACCATCAGGGCAATCACGACCACCGTCGCGCATTTCATCTTCACTTGGAAACTCAACTTTTTTTACGCTTTGGATCATTGCCGCGCCATTCATCACCCATCCAAAATTTATAACCTGCATGCGTTTTAGAACTCGGTGTTGATAAATATGTAGTACGCCATTTGTCGTGTGTCGCCATCGCTGATGCAACGTCATTTAAGCGTTTGAAATCAGGCACCCACAAGTATTCATCACAGTACAAATGACCACTGTAAGATTGAGCCGTATTTTATTGGTAGAAAGAAAGCGTAACTCTGCACCATTACTTAATCGGATGGGGTTACCTGTTAATGTCACACCAAAAAACTTCTCGGCAATATTGACAATATAAGACCGAAAAACTTCGGCCTGTGGGCGTGATGCAGATAGAAAGATTTGCGGATCACCCGTTAAACAGGCATTTTCAAACGCTTCAAAAGCAAAGTACCATGTCGCCCCGATTTGACGACTTTTTAGAATGTTACGGATCGCTTTTGTAATGTTAATGCGCAGATGTTTTTGATAACCAAATAGCATTTCATCAGCGAATTTCTGAAAATCTTCCTCAGTAATACCGGATATATCGTTTTTCCTGTACCGCTTTTTCTTTTTAGGTTTATCGTCACTATCCAACAAATAATCGCCACGCCCTTGCATTTCATCCGATTGTGCTTTGAGTGCAACTATTTTTTCCGTGTGCTTATTGGCTTGCGCCATTAATTTAACGTGATGGGCAATAAGGCGATCGAGTTCGTCTTGTTCTAACTCTGTCTTTTTATCACGGCCTGTTAAAAGCACAATTCGACGATTAATTGCCTCAATAACCGTTTCATGACTGAGCATGGCTGCCCAGTCCCATTTTTGTGCCCAATAGTAAACGATCCGTCGATTGGGCAAGCCTAATTCGTCCGCAATTTCAGCAGGCGTGTAATGTCGTAAATACAGGGATTTAGCGACTTGTATTTTTGCATCGTTATATTTAGCCATAATGCAAACATTGTGCCTCGACCTTTAATCGCTGGCATCAAGATGCTTTCGGCAAAGGATTTATAACCGAATTGAACGGGTCGCCAGTGAAAGAAATGTGGGCGATACTAAAAACCTAACGAAATGGAAGCAAATTTACCCATGGATGGGAGCAACATGTAAATATGTCTCAATTAATGACAAATTGGATTTGCATCGCGACTGAGGGTGACACGGTTGACGGTCGAAAAATTGAGGCTTCATGGATAGCGGAAGCCGCTGAACTTTACGATGCGAATGTATATACCGCCTGTATTTGGCCTGAGCATGAGCGCTATTTTGGTTCAATGGGTGAGGTATTAGCCGTTAAGGCTGAGAGAGATAAAGATGGGGTATTAAGGTTATATGCTCAATTGTGCCCAAATCACCATCTATTACAAGCCAATCGCGACGGGCAACTTCTATTTACCTCTGCAGAGTTTACACCTGATGGTAACTTTAGAGGCACAGGCAAAACGTATTTAGAGGGGCTTGGTGTTACCTGTTCTCCCGCAAGTATTGGAACAACACGATTACGCTTTAAATCAGGAAAAAACCAATATCGATACGGCTCACTGAAACCGCTTGTTATCGATGAAGTTAAACAGTTTAAGGACAAAATAAAATGGCTAAAGAGAAAAAAAAGCGGTTGGAAAAGTTTTTTCAATATTGAAGATTCAAACGATGGTGGTTCATCTTCTACCGATGAAATCACACTGGAAAATATTAAAGAAGCAATTCAGGATCTCCACACACGATTGATTGCAATTGAACAGCGCCTTTCTACAACAGAAACCGATGTTGAAGAAGTTCAAGAAGACATTGAAGTCGTCAAAGACGTTGTTGATACCGCAGAATTCAAGCAGTTAACAGACAATATTTCAAATATTGTTAGAAATTTCAGTAAACTAGACTCTAAGGTAACGAGGTTACCCAGCAAAAACCCGCGCGGTGATAAAAATAAAGAAAAACGTTTCAATCACTTAGTTTAATGCTGCTTAATTAAACTAAAAATTTGAAATTGGAAAAATTAGGAGAGGGATTTCCATGTTATTAAACCAAAAAGCGCGTGAGTTTCTACATAATTATGCAATTGCGTTAGCTAGCGAAGTTGGCGTTGATGATGTATCGCGTTATTTTGCAATTACTGACCCAAAAGAAACACAATTGCGCGATGCGTTGTTAGAGTCAGTTGATTTTCTTAGCATGATCAACGTGCAATACGTCGACCAGCTGCAAGGCCAAGTAGTGACCACAGGTAACCCCGGTATTTACACAGGGCGTCGTAAATCTGGTCGTTTCTCACGTAACTTAGATGTTGATGGTAATACTTATCAACTTTATGAAACAGATTCGTGCGCTGCGCTAACATGGCATTTATTGTCTGTTTGGGCTAACTCAGGTAGTGAAGATGAGTTTTTCCAAAAAATGCAAGGTTTTACACTGAAATCCTTTGCATTAGATCAATTACGTATTGGTTTTAATGGAACACATGTTGCCGATGATACGGATCCGAAAAAAATATCCAAACGGTGAGGATGTTAATATCGGTTGGCATGCTATCGCTAAGAAATGGGATGGTGGTAAACAAGTTATCACAACACCTATTACATTAGATGAAAAAGGTGATTTTAAATCGTTGGATGCAATGGCACAGGATATTGTCAATAGCTGCATTCCAGCAGAGTTTCGCAATGACCCGCGTTTGGTAGTACTTGTCGGGGCTGATTTGGTCGCGGCAGAACAATATCGCTTATACCAAGCGGCAGACCGTCCAACAGAGAAGATTGCGGCACAAATGCTAGGTTCAACCATTGCAGGTCGTACAGCCATTATTCCGCCATTTATGCCGGGTAAACGTATGGTAGTTACACCATTAGCTAACTTGCATCTGTACACGCAAAGTGGTACCGGTCAGCGTAAGGCTGAATTTGTTGAAGACCGCAAGCAATTTGAAAATAAATATCTGCGTAATGAAGGGTATGCGCTTGAATATCCGCAGTTGTACGGTGCTTATGATGAAAGTGCGGTAACCATTGGTAAATTAGAAGAACCCAAGGAAACCGTAGAGTAATGCTATCACCCGCACAGCGCCACCGCCAAGCTGTAGAGCTACGCCAAAAGCTAGAACGGCAAGAAGCCGTCACTATCTTCGATGGTGGCAGTATGCACTTACAAGCGAGGGCGATTGAGCGGGATGTCAAAAGACTGCGTGAGCAACCGACAACAGCAGACAGAATAGAGATGAAAAAGCAGGAGTTACTCCCCGCTTATCTTCCCACCGCTGAACGTTATTTGTCCGAGGGCGAAGTGTATCGAAACCCGATTTTTGCTTACTGCACAATTTGGCTATTTGATGTGGGGGCGTTCGATAAAGGATTGGACTGGGCGGATATCGCTATAGAGCAAGGACAGCTCACCCCTGACAATTTCCGCAGTAATTTTCCGGCCTTTGTCGCTGATACCATATTAGCGTGGGCACACTTAGAAAATGAAACGGGGAACAGTATCGAACCTTATTTTTCACGCACATTTAAAAATGTCACTGAAAAGTGGAAGGTGCATGAAAAAATCAGGGCAAAATACTACAAATTTGCAGCATTGAATTTGCTAAGAAGCAATATCAATGAAAATGCGAAAGCCAGTGCCATTGATTGTGTTGATACATTGGAACAAGCCGCATCATACATGCAAAAGCACGACAGCTTAATCCTAAAGTGGGTGTTAATACGCACTTAAAACGAATAGCTATGCGCATTCGAGCATTAACCGCCGAATAAAAACGACTACCGCAAGCCAAACGGGCGCGGTGGAGGCAAAGCAAATTGATTGCGATTGACCATGGAAACCGGACAGCCCGTTTTTTACAAGGAGTGTTATGTTTAACGGCAACGACTTAAATTATCAGGATAATCCGATTATTAATGATGGTTTTTGGCCTGATTTGAATTTGGAAGATTTTCAAAAACAACGGCAGGTGCCCTTGGATTTAGATGTCGATTTGCTAACGGACTCACTATTAGCCAGTGCTGCCGAGATTAATTTATCGCTGGCGTCATTGAAATCGCAGTTAATGGTAATGGGGTATAAAACAGCTAATGACGTGCCAGGTGTAAAAGCCAATGGACAAAATGCGCTTTCTGCACAGTATAAAAAAGCGGTCTATGCTCGAGCCAAAGCGGATTTAATCGGCGAATACACTTCAATTGTGAGCCGAGCACCTAATCAACAGCAAGAAAGCCCCGAAGTCCGCATTAGATTACTCGCAGAAGCCGCCTTTGTTATTCGTAATATGAAAGGCTTAAAACGTGTAACGGTAGCAATGATATGAGTAAATTACAACGTCTCACCCAATTTTTAAAAACCAATTTGCCGGACCGCGTCTGTAAGGTCGAGTTTAGCAGCGAAATGGATGAAATACAGTTCATTCCGGCTCACAAAGATTTAGGCTTAGAACAGTATCAAATGATGATACAGCAATATATTGCAATAATTGCGTGGGGACGATTCCCATATCGTGAGCTTGATCCACGTTATATACCCCTTTTGATTGATGCGTGGTTTGCAAAGCAAGATAACGAATTAGGCGATAGTAATATTGCACAAGAGCCACCCAGTATGGCTATTGACATAGATGGGGAGCATGCAGAAATTATCGTTTCTTTGTCGATTTCTGAACCAATAGTAATGAAGGAAGACCAAAAAGGAATCGTCCCGTTTGATGGTAAGCGCTGGTCTTTAACTAAAACTGATTTGTGGCTAGCTGAACAGGCGGAAATTTATAGTGAGATAGAAACATAATGATTAATGGTCAACTCAATGATGAACAACTAAAAAAACTTAAAAAATTATTGAAAGACCTTGAATTTCCCCTGCAAAAAAAACAAAGGTTATTGTGGCGACTGGGAAAAATGGGCGTTATCGCATCGTCAAAGAGGTATGCAAAACAACAACAATCTCCTGACGGTAAAAAATGGGCTGCAAGGCAATCTCCATGGCGAGTAAAAATGCTCAGGAAATTACCGACACACCTTCACATTAAAGAAATGCCTGCTATCAGCGCAATAAAAATTTATATGCAAGGGGGTGGCTATAGAAATGGTAAAAAACCCGTGCCAGCAGGTGTTGTTGGTTATGCTCAGCAAAATGGTATGGATGTCACGATTTCAAGTAATAGTTATAAAAAAAATAAAAAAAAGACTGAGCTTGAAGACAAAAAACAAGTCTGACAAAGATGTGCCCAAAAAAGCGGTAAAATGGCTACAGACAAACAAGCTAGACGATTAAGAGCGCTTGGATATAAAGTTAGCGCAGGCAAAAACTAAAACAATTTCCGCTAAGAAAATTGCCGCCACAATGACATATAAACAAGCGGGGGTCATTATAAGGAAAATGAAAAACCAAAAAACAAAAAAATCGTGGCGTGTAAAAGTTCCTGCAAGACCATTTCTAGGCATTAATGATGCGGATTTTAATAAAACCTTAGCAAGGCAGTTACAAGGAATAGGCTTTGGCTGGGATGTCAAAGCGCAAGATATCAAATAAAAGGACTTAACTATGTGGCCTAATGTTCGGGTTAATCAAGTCAATCAGTTACAAGGCGAATCCAAAGAAATTGAACGTGTTTTGCTGTTTGTGGGCAAAGGGAAAAACCATATTGGTGAAACCTTAGCTATTAATACTCAAACGGATTTAGACACGTTATTGGGAGCAGAAAATAGCCCTTTAAAGTCGAATATCAAGGCAGCAATGGCGAATGCGGGGCAGAACTGGTTTGGTTATGTTCATATTCTTCCCGCAAATGCCACTGACACCGATTTTGTCGATGGTGTGCTCAAAGCACAGTTAATCGCCAGTGTAGAGGGTTATGTTTACATTGGGGAAACTACCAAAAAAACCATCAAGGCCGCGCAAACACTCAGAGCAACGTTACTGGCTAAATATGGACGTTGGGTGTGGGCGCTATTGTCTGTTGCAGGGTTACAAGATAAAGAAACATGGCAAACAGCATTGACCCGTTTATGTGATCTGCAAAAAACCGAAACCGAATCGTCTATTCAACTCGTGCCGATCATTTGGGGGCATGAGGCAGGAGTATTAGCGGGTCGTTTATGTAACCGTGCGGTAACTATCGCCGATAGTCCGGCGCGAGTGAAAACAGGCGCGTTAATTGATTTAGGTAGAGTTGATTTACCCAAAGACAGTAAAGGTGTCGAAATTGATTTGGCCACGCTTCAAGCGCTGGAAAAACTGCGTTATAGCGTGCCGATGTGGTACTCAGATTATGACGGTATGTATTGGTCAGATGGGCGAACGTTAGATGTTGAGGGAGGCGATTATCAATCTATCGAAAGTCTACGCATCGTCGATAAAGTCGCGCGTCGTGTACGTTTGCAAGCCATCGCAAAAATTGCAGATCGTAGCTTAAACAGCACGCCAAACAGCATTGAAAGTCATAAGTCCTATTTCTCACGTACCCTACGTGAAATGTCACGCAGTGCAGAAATTAACGGTGTCACGTTCCCCGGCGAATGTCTGCCACCGCGTGATGATGATGTCGTCATTGTGTGGAAAACCAAAAAAACAGTGGAAATTTATATTACTGTGCGTACCTATGAATGTCCGAAAGGGATTACCGTCAGCATCTTACTGGATGCCAGCTTGGAGGCGAATTAATGAGCCAGCGTTTATCGGGTCAAAGTTTTGACGTTAATATCGACGGTGATTTAATTCACGTCGAAAAAATAAATTTATCTATTACGGATAATTCAGCAGCAGCTCAAACGCGCGGCATGCCTGACGGTTTTATCTCGGGTGATGTGAGCGCAGAGGGTGAGCTAGAACTAACCGCAAAATATTTTGCGATTATTACCGCAAAAGCACGGGCGGCGGGGTCATGGCGTGGTATTAAACCGCAAGACTTTCTTTGGTATGCCAAGGCTGGCAATGAAGAAATGAAAGTGGAAGCGTTTGGTTGCAAATTAATTGTCAGTGATATTTTAGATATTGATCCGAAAGGTGGTGCGGTCACTACCCATAAAATCAAATTCTTGGTCACTAGCCCTGACTTTGTGCGCATCAATGGGATTTCCTATTTAGAATCAGAATTGACGCAATCCCTTATTGGATAAGGAAAACTGTTCATGGAAGAGCACGAAAAGACATTCATTGCGCTATTTTTTATCGGTATATTTATTGCGATTGGTAAAATCTTAACCAGTGAAGAGCAAATTACTACCCGCCTGTTTTTTGGTCGGGTCATTTTGGGGTCGGCAGTTTCAATGTTAGCAGGCGCAGTTTTAATTTGGATACCGGATATTTCACCGCTTGCGATTACTGGCCTTGGGTCAGCATTTGGCATCGTTGGTTATCAATTAATTGAACTGTGGTTAAAAAAACGTGGAAGCGCACTATTAAAAGGAAAATTTAAACAATGAATGTGAAAGCAGCGCGAGGAATTCGAAATAATAATCCCGGTAATATTGATTACAATCCTGTAAATAAATGGCAAGGACAATTGCCCGTAGATAAAAGTATTGAATCACGTTTTTGTCGTTTTGTTAGTCCTGAATATGGTATTCGAGCTTTAATGAAATTGCTTCAAAATTATAATCTTTCCGGTTTCAATACCATTGAAAAGATGATTAATCGATGGGCACCGCCCGTTGAAAATAAAACGCATAGTTATATTTATAGTGTAGCCAAAGCTCTAAATGTTAAACCAACAGATTGTGTAAACCCATTTGATAATAAAACTGTAATAGAGTTGGCAAAAGCGATCATCTTTCATGAAAACGGTCAACAGCCTTACGATGATGAGATTTTTGAAAAGGCATTTGCATTATTATGACTAAACAACTCGCACTGATAATGACTTTATTGCTCTGTGCCTTTGGTGCGGGTTGGAAGGTCAACGGGCTTTATCACGACAGCTTAGAACTGACCGCTCAAAAAGTGGCTGATAAGACCCGTCTTAACCTTGAAGAAATTTCTAGCCAATCAGGCCAACGGCTAGAAACAAAATTGGAGGGGATCGCCAATGCTGCCCCTAGAGAAATACGTACTGAGATTATTAAGCCTGTATTTACTAACATTTGTGTTAGTGATGAGTTTGTCAGCATGTACAACAAAACGCTCGACATTATCGGACGTGAATTATCAGGAAAACCTGCTAAAAAAATGCTCGACAGAAATCCCGAAGTTGACAGGAACAACAGGCTGTGATTTATCAATAGCGTTAATAGATTTAGCTTTTTTATATGGCGAATGCGCCGCACGACATAATGTATTAACGGACGAAATTAAACAGAGAAAGGAATTGTCTCATGACTAAAAAAATTATCACTTTAACGATTAACGAAAAAGACATTAGCTTTGAGCCAAACATCACCGCGTATAACAGCATGATTAATGATATGGCCATGGATAATAAAGTCGCCCCCGTCACCACTTATCTAAAACGTATTGTTTGCCCTGAAAGCAAAGAATTATTGGATGAATTACTTGCCATTCCAAGTGCAGCAATGCAAATCGTTGAATCCGTTAACAAAGAATATGCGCCTAAACTGGAGATCAGCGTAAAAAACTAACCAACCGTGTCACTGCGATTGAAAATAATCCGCTGCAACAGTTTTTAATCCTGCGACAGCGGTATTTACCGCATGAACCAGACACGGAAGATAATATTGCCGCCGCGATTTGGCTAGATAATCGCTATTGGGAAAACCACAGAATATCTATCGCAAATGGCATAACAACCGCCTTTAAGGGGGATTCATGAGCGAATTAGATTTCACACTCAGTCTTATCGACAACATCACAAAACCCATTCGGCAGGTACAATCTGCCGTTTCTACTTTGCCCGTGATAGCCAAGTCGCATTTGGCAAAATTGCCGTGGGCGGAGCAGGTCTTGCCGGGGCTTTTTGGTCTGTTAAAAGTATTCTTGACCCGGCCATTGAAATGAACGATGCCATGATGACTGCATCATTACAGGGTATTGATAGCGGTGTCATGGATAAAATATCAAAAGATGCCCTAAAATTTGCGGCGCAATACGGGAAATCGTCTATTGATTTTGTTCACTCCACAACCGCAATAAGCCGAGCGATAAACAATGTCACTCAGCAAGATTTGCCGCAACTCACTCGTATTACCAACACGACTGCCGCCGCACTCAAAAGCACACCGGAGGAAGCATCCCAATACATGGGGCAAATGTTCAATCAATTTGAACGTTACGCGAACCAAGTGGGTCAAGTGCAATTTGCGGAAGAATTTGCGGGAAAAGCCGTGACTATGTCGAAAGCCTTTGGCGTGTCCATGGCAGACATTACCGGACTCATGGAAGGCGCAAAAAATGCAGGGACACAATTTGGTGTCGGCATTGATGAACAGTTGGCTGTACTTGGGGAGCTACAAAGAACCCTTGGCGGCGAGTCATCCAGTGCTTATGAAGCCTTTATGAAAACGGCGGCTGATGGTGCTAGAAATTTAGGACTATCGTTTGTCAATGCTTCTGGCCAAATGCTCTCAATGCCTGAAATGTTGGATAAATTACAAACCAAATATGGCGCAAGTATTGAGGGCAATTTAAAAGCCCAAAAAGAAATTGAAGCCGCCTTTGGTGATTCAGCGGTAGTCGTTAAACGGCTTTACGGTAATGTCGATATTTTGCGTAAAAATATCGGTTTCTTGGGTGCGAGTGATGGTATGAAACGCACGACGGAACAAGCGGAAAAGTTAGCCAACCCTTGGGAACGGCTTATGTCAATTTGGCAATCCATCCGCATTGCTATCGGCATGACGCTATTACCTGTCATTACACCGCTAATCAATAAATTGGCGGAGGGCACTCAAACCCTTGTGCGTTGGTTTACCTTGTTCCCCAATATTGCGCGATGGGTCGGATATCTTACGATGGGAATGCTCGCTTTTGCAGCGGCTGGCGCATCTGCCAATATCGTGATGGGGGTTTCAAAGTTCATTATGACGGGCTTACTGCCTTTGCTTAACTTAATAAAGTTTGCGGCATTGGGTGCTGCAACAGGATTTACAGCTATCTCGTGGCCTATCCTTGCCATTATTGCTGTTATAGCAGCATTAACCGTGGCTGTTGTGCAATTCTGGCAACCCATTAAAGCCTTTATTGCTGGGTTTATTGAGGGCTTTCGTAAAGCATTTGGCGTACTGCCCCCTATTTCTGATGCATTTGTTGAAATCAGTGGCGCAATAAAGTTGATATGGGATGGGATTAAGTACGTCTTCTCTTTGTTCACTCGGTTACTTAAACCCATTCAATACACCTCAGATGAACTAAAAGGCGTCACAGAAGCGGGCAGTTCGTTTGGTTTTATCGTGGCGAGTGCAATTAAAGTGATCCTCCTTCCTTTTTCGTTGGTTTTTGATGCCTTTAGGCAATTAAGTAACATGATGTTCGAAGTGGGTAATTATATTTATGAAAATTGGAATTCTATTTGTGATTTCTTCAGTAATTCCCCTATAGATACTGTATTTGCAGCGATGGGAGACAACATTAAAGCCATTTTTTCAGGTGTTTGGCAATCAATAACCGATACTTTTTCAGGGATATGGAACAGCATTGTTGAAAAACTCAATTACTTGCCGGGTATCAATATTGGAACCAAATTAACCGGAACCGTTGACGGTGCGCCAGCCACAGCCAGCGCGGCAGGTTTATTGATTGGTGGCCAACTAAAAGACGTCGAAAAAGGTGGCATTAGTCGGCAAATCAGCAATAACCGAACCCAATCGGTTGATAATAGCAAGCGATACGATACAGTAAATATCAATGTGACAAATGGAATGTCACCCTCGGATTTAGCGGAATGGACTGCGCTTGAAAATGGATAATTTACGCTACTTTGATTTATTAATTACTGACAGAAACTTTACGCTCAACTCCGGCAATGAGCCAAAGTTGTGTAATAACCGACAGTCAATCACACAAGATGTGGCGCACAGTATCATTGAAAGTGGGCTAGCAACACAATTAGTGGCAGAGCGAAGCCCAACCCTCCGCGCTGATATTCGTACGCAAATGGAGATCTTAGTCGAAAGTGACGAGCGATTAGTGCCCGGTACGATTGTAATAGATGAAGAAAGTACAAAACGACTTTGGGTGACGGCGGAAACCTATGATTTTGGCCGTATTAATTTGGGGGTAAATTATGAACTGTAAAACATCCCTAACATTGATTATGAACAAGTCTTGCGCGATAGCGGAATGCCTGTTTCCGAAGATGAAATTAGCGACAAATTCGTGTCGCTTGTCCATGAAGAGGGGCTGATTACTAACACGTCGAATATGTCTCCATTTTGGCGTTTGATTAATACGATTGTGACTCGGCCTGTTCGTTGGCTGACCGAAGCATTAATTAATGTCACCTTGAAAAATATGTTTTTAGCCACTGCATCGGACAATTGGTTAGATATGTTCGCATGGGGCGTTAATTTAACTCGCAAACCTGCTACCGAAGCAAAAGGTGTGATCCGTTTTTATCGTGATGTGGGCGCGGGAACTATCATTGTTCCAGCGGGAACGGTTATTCAAACAGAGCGTATTAATGACATCATTTACAGTGTCAAAACCGTTGAAACCAAGGCGATTGATACTGATAGCGCATTAGTGCCGGTGATCGCTGAAAATGCCGGAGGGGCTTACAATCTTGCCCCAGGTTATTTCCGCATTTTACCCGTGTATATTTCAGGGATTGAGCGCGTACAAAACGAAGATAATTGGTTATTGGTGCCGGGAGCAGATGCAGAGAGTGACAACGATTTGCGTGATCGTTGCCGCAATCAGTACAACTTAGTCGGCAGCTATCACACTGACGCGGTTTATCGTGGCATGATTGCCAGTGTGGTGGGATTGAGTATTGACAGAATTTTCTTTTTGCATGATGCGCCGCGGGGTCCGGGTACCGCAAATGCCTATTTGCTCCTAGACAGTGGCGTAACAAGCCAGCCGTTTATTGATAAAGTGAATGATTACATCAACAAACAAGGCTATCATGGTCATGGTGACGATATGCAGTGCTTTCCGATGCAGGAAACGCAGCATGTTTTAACCGTAACACTATTTGTGCAGAGCGTGGAAAATTTCAGCGCGGAAGAACTGAAAAAATTAAAGCAAGATGCAGGCGATTTAGTGCGTTGTGCTTTTCGTGAAAACGCACTTTATGATGTTAAAAAGACATGGCCCTACTCCCGTTTTTCATTCTCAAATTTAGGACGCGAGCTGCATAAACAATTTATTGTGCTGGATTCTATCGTTTTTAGCATTCCCGATATTGTCAGTGATTTAAGCGTACCACGTTTAAAGTCGCTCACCGTTGAGGTGCAAAATGCCAGAATTTAAAACGCGATTAAAACGACTGCAATTGCCGTCGTGGATGAATAAAGGCGAGCCAGCAACGCTACTGCGAGCAACGAAACGTTTTTGGGAAATCATTCACGTTTGGATAACGTGGCCATTAGTGCAATTGGATGTAGAAACCTGCACTGAATCATTATTAAATTTGCTAGCTTATCAACGCGATATTCATCGATTTAATAATGAACCGTTGGATTTATACCGTAAGCGCGTAAAATACGCGTTTATCAATGCGAAAGATTCCGGCAGTTTCGCCGGATTTATTGAGATATTTAAACGCCTTGGCGTAGGCTATGTCGAAATTAACGAGCGACAACCGGATATTGACTGGGACGTCATTATCTTACGCGTTAGCGACGGACAAATAGCGAATAACCCAGATTTATTGTTAAACATCATCAGGCAATACGGGCGTACTTGTCGCCGTTATCGTTTTGAAGTGATGGCTGTACACTCAATAGCGATGCGCGTTGGTTTTGTTGAAGCTGAATATATTTGTTATTACGCCACATTACTTAATCAGCCGCTCTATATTCGAATTGGACAATTTTCAGCGTCGAGCCAAGTCTACGGCGCTTCATTAATGTAAGGGACTGCATTATATGGCATCAGTTATTACACTCGCATTTGAAGGATGGAAAGCCCAAGAAGCCGCAAGCGGTAAACCCGTTTTACTTGATGAATTTGTGTTTGCGAATGTGTCGAACCTTGACCCATCAAAACCCATTGACCGCAACGAAAAGCTACCCCCTGAAAATCAAATTGTTCACCGTCAAGCGGTTAATAAAGCAGGATTGGTGAGTGAGAACGCCGTCGCATACAGCGTCACTTTAGGTGCAGAAGTCGGCGATTTTGATTTTAACTGGATTGGATTGCTCAATAAAGAGTCTGGTACAGTGGCCATGATCACCCATGCCCCTATACAGAAAAAATTGAAAACACAAAATGGTCAACAGGGTAACGTGTTGATCCGTTCATTCTTGCTTGAATTCAACGGTGCAGCCGAAGAAACGCAAATCAAAACCAGTGCGGAAACATGGCAAATTGATTTTACTGCGCGTTTGTCTGGCATTGATGAAATGCAGAGGCTTATTAATCATGATCACTATGGTGAAGCCGCTTTTTTTGACGATGGGTTTGAAGTCACCCGAAAGGATGAGCAATACACGGTTAGCAAAGGGTTAGCTTATATCAGTGGTCTTCGTGGCCAATTGGAAAAAAATCAAATACACAATGGGCTGCGTAACACGAATATTTATGCGGATTTTAGCTACCAAGGCAATATCGTTAGTCAGTGGAATACCGTGGTAAAAACGACTATCGCTACCTCGCTTGATAATTATGTAGACGAAGCTGGATTTACACATTTTGTCTTTGCGATAGCCAGTATTGATGCTAACGGAAACGTAAAAGATTTACGTCCAAAAGGGTCGCTGAGTCATCAATCGATGATAGCGTTTGAAACGCAATTTAAATTGGATTTAACCAAAAAGGTCGATAAGACCAACATTTCAGGTGTCAAGGGCAATAATAATGACAAAGTGCCAAGTTTGAATTTATTCACAACCGAAGTGGGCAAACTGCAATCTAAAGGCGACTACGCCACCAAAACAGAGCTGGCACAAGGTCTTAATACCAAGCTCAACAGTTCTGCCGTCAAACAATCGCTGGGTGACTCAACAACAGAGGTGGTGAGCCAAAAGACGGTGACAGAAGCATTACAAAATGCGTTGAATATCAATACCGTTTACCCTGTTGGGGTGGTTATCTGGTTTGCACAAAACAAAAATCCTAATACCTTATTTCCTGATACGAAGTGGCAATACATCGGTGAAAATAAAACCATTCGTCTGGCCAAAGCCAATGGCTCGAATGTATTAACCACCGGAGGCGCTGACGCTATTAAGCTTACCGAAGCGCAATTACCCGCGCATGGACATACCTTTTCAGCAACGACCAGTAGCTATGATTATGGTAATAAAAATACCAATACAACAGGTAATCACGTACATAACTATACCAAAAACAGTGGATATATAGGAGCATCAGGTTCGGCCTGGGTTGCGGCATCCAATAAAAAAGATAATGCAACAACTTCTTCTAGTGGAAATCACGTGCACACTGTAGCAATCGGGCCTCATTCACATACGGTTTCAGGTACAACTGGAAAAACCGGAGGTGGTAACGAAATTAATATAACGAATGCTTTTGTTACGCTAATGGGCTGGTACAGAATCAGTTAAGGAATCAACATGTTCAGAGTTTTTAAAGCCTTTACCTACACGAGTGATACGCATGAGTTGCTGGGTCCTTGTGATGCTTACACGGATGAAACGCATGACATATTGCCTTTTCATACCGAAATAAAACCGATTGACAAAAAGAAAGGTTTCGCTGTTGTTTTTAATGAAAAAAATCAGGAATGGGAATATCAGGAAGATCATCGAGGCTTGGTGTTATTTGATACGAAAAGCCGTCAATCTGTCACCATCGAAAAATTAGGAAAAGTACCCAACTATTTAACACCCTTGGCGCCCAAAAGCGAATATGATGTTTGGGATGGTGAAAGATGGGTCAAGAATATTGAAGCTGAAAATTTAGCAAAAAGACAAAAATTAGAAAGCATTAAACAGCAAAAACTCTTTGATGCAACCCAAATCATCACCCCGCTTCAGGATGCCGTCGATTTGAATATGATGACGGAAGAGGAGAAGGTAAAACTGACAGAATGGAAAAAATATCGCGTATTATTAAACCGTGTTGATACTTCAACTGCATCGGATATCGAATGGCCAAAGAAACCGTAATTCTTCCAAAATGGTGTAAAAGCCTGATGAAAATGTCCCCTACCCTGTCGAGCATAACCTGTTCGATGGTGCAAGCTCACCCATTTGTGTATGGATTAGGACAGAAAACAGCAACTGGCAGCTATTTAAGCCCAACCAATGCAATCAACCACATTGCAAAAAAATTGGTAGGCGCAGCAGAGACCGAAATAGTCGTCATGATGATCTGTGCGAAAACACAAACCGAATTTATGACACTCTTACAGCAATTTTCGACGGTTTTCTCACTGCCTGTTTTTTCACAGGTTGAGCGTATGGCAAAAACAGCAGGATCACTGCAAGTCACTAAAATGAAGCTGCCAGCACCTCAATTCGGCGGCTTACCGAAACCGCAAACACTATCAACATCAAACAGCCGTGACACGATTAACGCTCAGTTGGTAGAGCAGGCAAAAAACAGTATAGGCAGTGCAAGCGGTATTGATGCCATGAAATCGACTATGTCTGGATTCAAGTCTGCGAGGGAAAATGCGCTTAAAAGTATTAGTGATAAATTGACTGATCTACTGGGTAGATCCGTGTTCATTTGGAGTTTTACAGGCAAAGGCACGGGCGATTATCTTGCTGAACACCTGCAAAAAGAGATCCCAGAGCAGGACGCCATTTTTACACTTGCAACACTGTTCGCAGGGAGCGAACTATCGTCATTACAAGGAATGCTTCATGATCCAACAAAACCAATTAACAGCACAGAATCCGACAATAACCTTAGCCCTTGATGGTGAAGCTATTCCGCTAAAAAACATCAAAGTTAATCCGTCGGTACAATTTCAGGATAAAGACCAATCCGGTCAAACTTCCAGCACAGCTGTTGCAGAGCATGGAATTAAGCCAAAAGAGCTACGAGTAAATGGCGTGATCAACTTCACTGATGACAAAATTCTCACACGCTTATTTGCCCTTGCAGAAGCGAAAGAAGGTGGAAAATTGAAGCGCTATCGCGTGGCTAATCATACCGCAAAAGCGATTAATTTCCGCATAGCCACGTTTACCGGAAATATTGACGCCAGCGAAATCGACGGGCAAATGGCTTGGCAAGTCACATTCACGCTCAGAGAGCATTTATCTGTCTCAGAGAAAAAAGACGCTCGGGCAGCAGGCCAAGTGCAAGCTAAAATTCAAACAGGCAACCTGAAAGTACCAACGAGCGCGGCAAAAGAAGAAAAAGACGAACTGACATGGTTTGAAAGTACGGTTTTGAAACCCATTGATGATTTTGGGAATAAATAATAATGAAACCAATTAGCCGCTGTTATTTATCTAATGATGACGTCCATATTGTTGACGCAAAAATCATGTTGGAACTATCGGCCTGTGGTCGAGGCTTTTTAACGGTTGAAACCGAAACTGATTACACAGGCAAATTAGTTCGCTTTGATACAGGTTACACCGATTCATTGTATCGATACTTCACAGGCTATGTAGAACGTGCACAGCCAGCGGATAACGGTTTTCAAAAATTGTTCGTGCGCGAGCTGGTCGGTGTTTTTGATAAAATGTGGCCTTGCTCATTTCGGCACCCAACCTTAAAAACCATTACAGATTATTTACAGGAAAACAGCGGCTTAACCTTTATTTTACCTGATACAAAATATATTAACTCGCCGATCCCTCATTTCACGCACAACGGTACAGGTTTTCAATTATTAGCCAATTTAGGCCATGTTTTTACTATTGCTGATTATGTCTGGTATCAAATACCTGATGGGAAAATCTTTGTCGGTAGTTGGGCTGATTCGATGTTTAAAAATGATAACCACAGTGTACCCGCTGAATTCTCAAAAGGGCAGTCAGCAGGAAACAGCGCCACCTTTCCATTAATACCCGCCTTACGAGCCGGAACAGTGGTAAACGGTAAGCGCGTGCATAAAGTCCAGCTTGATAACGATGATATCACGCTTTACTGGTTGGCGATTAATCCACTTACTGGAAAGGCCAAAAATAAAACCCCAATTCAAAGCCAGATAGATAAAGCTTACCCCGAATTATCAGCAGGTTTGCATTTACCAAAATTCGCGAGAATTGAATCACCAAGTGAAGCAGTCAGTGCTGGTGATATTTCTGATCCGTTCCGGCCAAAATATGCTGTAGATGTGCAATTACTGGATAGTGATGGCAACGAATCAGCCGCACCTACCTACAAAGCAGTGCCGCTGCCTTTACCCATGGCAGGGGGTGAATGTGGTATGTTTCAATTTCCACCGGAGGGAACTTTAGTTGAAATTGCTTTTGAAGGTGGGAGGCCCGATAAACCGTTTATCCGGCAAACACTCAGTCAAAATAATACCCTCCCAGACATACAACCAGGGGAACAATTGCAGCAGCAACGCAAAGAAGTTTTTCAGCGCGTGACACAAGATGGTAGCTGGAATCGTGAAACAGACCAAAGCATCAATGAAGCATCAATGATCCGAAATATCAAAGCGGACAAAGAACAACGCGAACTGGTCGCGAGAGAAACCACAGTACAGGCCAATGACACATTAACCGTTTTAGGTACTAGAAAACTATTAGCAGGTGCAATCCAGAATTTAGCCGAGGGTGACTACGCAATAGCAACATCATCAAACTATGTCGGCAGTATTGAAAAAGACATGACTATTGAGGTTGGACAGAATGCCACTGTAGAAATTGGACAGAAGCTAATAGAGAAAGTTGGGCAAATAAAGCAAAGTATTGCTGGCGTACAACAACAAATCATAGCCCCTATCATTTGGATAGGTAGCAAACAAATCAACGTTGCTCAGCTGATGATAGATACGTTAGATGTGGTCAAGGAATTAGCAGAACTCACCGCATCACATACTCACAGTAATACAGGCACACCAACAAACGCATCAGCTATCAAAGGCACTGGCACCAAGTCAGACAGCTTGAATAAAAAGTATTCCCCTGTTATTGGTAAGTAAAGTTATCGTCCACCATTTGCCCATCTAGCGTGGGCTTTTTGTACCTTCAATAAAACTGTCTGAGCGCCATTCTGAGCGCATCACATAACAAACCACATCAACGATAAACAAAATGGAACGCACCTGCTGCATAGCCCTGAGAAATCACAGCGCCCACGAAATAAAAGTTTTCACCACGTAAAACGCACTACACCGCACCCGCCTGCACAATTTGGATCTAAAAATTATTTCAGTTTTAAAATTCTACAAAACATATTGCTAAGCCTCGCCGTTACTAGGGTCTTGCGATGAATTGCAAAATGAAATGAGTGAAAAGAATTTCAGTGAATTTCAGTTTGTGGATCACAAAACGGATCGCAACAAAAAGATAACGCAATGAAAGATAATGAGAATTTCTATTTTACGTGGGTTTGGTTGGATCGCGATATTAGCCGCATATTTTCAAAAAGCCTGCAACCATGCGGCTTGAGCGAAAATGAAAAACTGAAATGAGTTACATAGATATTTGGGGAATTGAGCGTGACATACTTTCAAAAAAATAAATCACGCTGTGACATATCATGAAAAAATCAACCGCTGCCAGAAAAAAGCCGCTGCCATTTTGCTGCCACTGACTATTAAAAACAAAAAAGCCACTTGCTAAGAAGTGGCTTAATGCACTGATTTAACAGCTAAAATTGGTGGCCCCTGCTGGATTTGAACCAGCGACCAAGCGATTATGAGTCGCCTGCTCTAACCACTGAGCCAAGGGGCCTAAGTGGGATGCATTATACGTGCTGTTTTTGCGCGGGTCTAGTCTTTATAAATCATATGCTTGTTTTATAAACAAAATCCGTAAATTTAATGGCTTCCCTGTCTGTGGTTATTTATATTAACTATTGCAGTTTAAGTTCATGAACGATAACTGAACAAGAACAACTTATTGATAAATTTGTCTTCAATATTTAATAACCCAGTTAAGAATAAAAAAACAACTAAATCATTAAGAAATTTCCAAAAGTCTATTTATAAAGTTTAAGTAGAGATAATATATTATTATAATTGACGTTAAATAACAGCAAGCAAAGAAATATAAATATTATAAAATTTTCGCTTCTTATCTCATAAGAAATAACAGGCTGAATAAAATAAATAATTTAATTCAACCAAATTAATATAAATTATTGAGTGACATCATTAAGTTGAATTTAAAGAAAACATTAGAAAAATTATATAGTATAAACTTGATATATCTGATTATATATCAATACTAATAACATATTCAGTAATATTAAATATATATTCATTGTGGTACAGCGTTAATCAAAATACGCCTAGCGCGTTTATTTTGAATTCCACACTATTAGGGAAAAGAAAATATGGATACCAATCGTTGTTTAGTGTTTACTAATTACGCAATAAATAACAATAGTATAGAAGGAAAAGTATTAGCCACGTCACCAAAAGGAATACTAGAACATATCATAAATTTTTTTACTTTAGGTGGCGTGGAAAGAAAATTATCTAAGCAATATGATAATTTAATGCAAACAATGACCTGCGCACTGGAAAAAAAAATTGCTAATTCAAATTGCTATCATATTCCTGAAGAAATCAAATTTAATTTTAACGGTTGTACGGTAACCACTAAACCCTCGCAATATCATTCAGACAAGCTATCTGTTTGTGTTGAAGGACCGACAGGAGAACATTTTACTTCAGACATCGATAAGCATGCATTTAAAACAACCGCTACCGTGATGTTATTAAATAACCGAATTGATCCAAATATATACATCAAGCAAGGAAGGATGTTTTTATTAGATACTGATCTATCTGCCAGAATTTTAGACGGCATTGATTTAGCGGGTGCCTATTTGTCAAATGTAAATTTTAACGGAACAGACTTATCCGCAGCAAATCTGCAAAATTCAGATATTATAAATACAACATTTGATCATGCAAAATTAATAGAAGCAAATTTAAACGGTGCAAAAATTGAAAAATCAACATTCAATTATGCAAAATTAGATTCAGCATTGTTAGAAAAAACCTCAATAGCCGGCGCTAATTTTGATCACGCAACACTTAATTATGCAAACCTGACTGACACTAAAATTATTAACCTAAAACTAGCTGACGGCGAAATCAAAACCAATACATTCAATCATGCCACATTAAATTCAACATTGTTAGAAAGAGCCACCCTACTTAGCGCTAATTTTGATCATGCAACACTTACTCAGGCAAATCTAACCGATGCAACAATTCAAAATACAACATTTAATTATGCAAAATTAGATTCAGCATTGTTAGTAAGAGCCTCCATAGCTGGTGCTAATCTGGATCACGCAACACTTATTAAGGCAGACTTAACCGAAGCTAAATTAGCTAAATTAAAAATATCCAACGAAGAAATTAAAGAGACGACATTAAAGTTTGCCCGTTTAGATTCTGCATTGTTAAATAAGGCGATTCTATCGTCCATTCAGATGCAAGGAGCAACACTTATTAAAGCCGATTTACGTCAAGCAAATATTTTCAAATCTGACTGTGACAGTGTCAATTTCAGTAATGCTTTATTAAGCAAAGCAAGCATAAAAGGGACTTTTTTTCAAAAATCAATATTTACTAAAGCCGATTTAAGTCACACAAAAATAATTGCATCTGATTTATCTGATACAAAACTGCAAAATACAAAATTAAACAACGCTGATTTTTCCAGTTCCTATTTTATATTATCAGATATGACGGATGCCGATCTAAGCGGAGCAGAATTATTTTCCACAAATATGCAAGGGGTAAAATTGACAAATGCAAACTTACACCTGGCAAATCTGAGATATGCTAATTTAAAAAATGCAGATCTCAGTAAAACTATTTTAATTGAAGCAAAGCTTAATAATATAGATTTAGTCGGCGCTGTTCTGGAAAAAGCAAACCTATCCGAAGCAGTGCTTGACAATGCCAATTTGAGTTTTGCTAGTTTATATCAAGCTACCTTAAAAAATGCTCATTTAAAAAATACCTGTTTAGCTGGAGCTATTTTACAAGAAACAAATATCAGTGACGCTAATTTAACAGAAGCAGATTTCACACCAGGCATCTATTTAAAAGGAATAGTTGTTCCTAAAGAAAAATTAACTGAAGCAAAGCTAGCAGCGGCTATTTTGTTACAAAAAATAAACATTAACCAACTCAAGATCACAGAAGAGAACATTGCAGCTTCCTTATCACAAAAAACAGATGTTATTGCAGGATATTTAGCCGCCGCGATCTTATTACATAAAAGAAATAACCATGATTTAAAAAACATAACGCTTACTAATACCAATCTGATAAGAGCAAAAGCAGCAGCTACTGCTTTATTACAAAAAACAAATCCTGCTGATATAAATTCAGCAGTAAGCTTATTACAACAAATAAATATGACTAAAACCAATTTAGCAAATGCGATCTCATTACAAAAAACAAATCTTATTGATGCTATTTTAATAAACACCAACTTACAAAAGGCAGATATTACTGATGCTGATTTAACCAATGCTAACTGTCAAAAAGCCAATTTCACTAATGCAACTTTAATAAATGTTATCTTAAAAAATGCCAATCTTGCTGATGCAAATTTAACTAATGCTAACTGCCAAAAAGCTAAGTTCAGTAAAGCCGATTTAACAAGAACAGATTTTGCTGAAGCAAATCTACAAGATGTAAAGTTCTCTAAACATCATCTAAAAAGAGAATTTCTGCAAGAGATGAATTTAACGGTAGAAAAGTTTGAAGCAAAAACAAACAAATTAAAAAACAAAATCAATAAAGTATTCCATTTAAACTAGGCAAATCTTATGGTGATAAAACTCAATATCTTGACACTTATTAAATAAAATTTTGCTAGCTTATTTATTGTCACTAACGGTTTGTATGCAGACAGCGTCATCCATTATTCCGTTAGTGACATTGCTTTAAAAACATAAAGGCCGACACAAACTGGGCTCAATAATCAACAGAGTGGATTTTACTAATCACAGATAGATATTGCTGTTGGTAATTATTTATTTAACTAAAAATAAACATTTATCATTATCTTTTATTTAAAGATAAAAATATTAAATGTTAATATTTAATTAAAAATACCACCTCCTCACCCAAAATAACACATTAAATTTTACATATTTTTAATTAATAATTAAAATTCATGCAAATTATTTTACTATTTTGTTTTTTATAAAAATTAATTAAATAACTAGGCAACTTGCTTTGGCAAAGAAAAATATTGCTATATTTCTAGTAAAGCAAATTAACCACCAACGAAAATTTAACCTTAATTAACAAAATTTAATAATATCCAGCAAAATTAAGACATTAACCGTTAAAATTTAATTTTTTTTATTTTAATCTACTATTAAGATCACATTTTTATATCAATTAACTTACTTTCATTTTTCTATTTTGCCAACCTAAGCTTATATTTTTTCATTCAATAAAACACAAAGCATTTTATTCGTGAACAAACTCATAAAAATGCAAATTACCATTAGATAAATATATCTGTTTTTATCTAAAGTTATATGCAAATTGAAACGATTCAGCTTGCATAAAATAAAACCTAAAATAGCTTCTGTTTTTTATTGGATAAAACTGCAGCGTTTCACTCATTTATGTGTATAGGAGAAAACATGTTTGATGTGCCTAAAAAAAATATCCATTTAGCACAATTTGCCGACCATAAACAGCATGCCATCGCACAAGTTGCCCAAGCATTAATCAATGCAGGTTACGTTACACCAGATTATCTTACCGGTATGCAAAAAAGGGAAAATCAAGCCTCAACTTATTTAGGCAATGGCATTGCCATTCTTCATGGTACCGTAGATACACGCCATAATGTATTACAGACAGGTGTTCAAATATTTCAGTTTCCACAGGGTATAGATTGGGATAATGGCCAAAAAGCTTATATTGTCATCGGCATCGCCGCTAAATCAGAGGAACATTTAAGTTTATTGCGACAACTAACTCATATTCTAAGCGATGAAAATATTGCCAAGCAAATGGCAACCACCACATCAATTGATTCAATATATAATATCTTGCTAGCTAAAGAGCCGATTGATAACTTCATTTTCAAAGCTTCTATGATCTCGTTAGATGTTGATACCAACCATATTATGACACTCCAGGCATTAAATATTAATCACTTACAAGATGCCAATGCCATTAATAATGATTTCATCGTTGATGTGATCACAAATCCACCGCTTTATTTAGGCCAAGGTATCTGGCTTAGTGATAGTAAAAAAGGTAACCTAAAAACAGCCATGGCAATTGCACGGCCTAAAAATCCTCTATCATATCAAGATCATCAGCTTTGCCTACTTATCACGCTATCATGCAAAGATAATCGGGCTAATAACACCTTAAATCACTTAGCTAATTTATTGATCGATAAAAAAACAGCAAAATTGCTACAAGCACCCGATGCAGTACAGATATTTACTTTACTAACGACTAACATAAGCGAAGAAAAAGGGACGCTATCAGCAGAATTTACTTTAAATAATAAACATGGATTACATGCTCGCCCAAGTTCACAATTAGTTAATACAATAAAAAAATTTAATAGCAAAGTCACTATTACTAATTTAGATGGGAACGGAATTCCTGCCAATGGCCATAATGTAATGAGTGTCATTGGATTAGTTGCTCGTCAAAATGATCGTATCCAATTTAAGATCAGTGGCCCTGACGCCCAAGCAACCTTATATGCCATTGAGCAGGTGATTAACGCTAATATGGATGAAAAAATTACATGAAAGGTAAAGTTGCAACCATTACATTAAATCCGGCATATGATTTAATCGGTATGGTAGACAATATTGAAAAAGGTGCCGTCAACTTAGTTAAAACCCATGGATTGTATCCAGCAGGCAAAGGCATTAATGTTGCTAATACATTAAAAAATCTAAATATTGATGTTACTGTCGGTGGTTTTTTAGGTAAAGAAAATCTAAACGATTTTCAACACGACTTCAAAGAGCGTGGGCTCACAAATCGTTTTCATGTGATTGAAGGCAGAACTCGCATTAACGTCAAATTGACTGAAAAAAATAGTGTGGTTAGTGATTTTAATTTTTCCGGCTTTGAAGTTAATAAACAAGATTGGCAGTATTTCGCTAGAGATTCACTTAGCTGGTTAAGTCAATTTGATATGGTCTGTGTTAGTGGTAGTTTACCCAAGGGTATCGATTTAGATGATTTTACTGACTGGATGAAACGGCTCCGTAATCAGTGTATGTGCGTCATATTTGATAGTAGCCGAGAAGCATTAATTACCGGTTTAAAAGCCAACCCTTGGTTGGTGAAACCAAATCGACATGAATTAGAAAGTTGGATTGGCCACCCTTTACCTACCTATCAAGAAATCGCCAAAGCAGCACAACAATTACGTTCTCAAGGCATTGCTCATGTTGTGATTTCCTTAGGCGAAGAAGGTGCAATGTGGGTCAACGCATCCGGTGCCTGGTTAGCAACACCGCCAAAATGCCAGGTTGTTAGTACAGTTGGTGCCGGAGATGCCATGGTCGGAGGTTTAATTTATGGCTTAATGATGCGGCAAACAAGTGAACATACATTGCGCTTAGCAACAGCTATTAGTGCCATATCAGTCAGCCAAGGTAATGTTAGGAGTATGGATCGGCAACAACTGACAAAAATGATGAACCAAGTTGCTCTGATCCCATTTCAAATATAAGGAATCTCTTGATGAAAACAATTGCTATTATCCACTCACCCCAAATGTCAGCAAGAACCTATCTTGCTAAGCAAATGCTATGTCAGCAGATACAACAACAATCTTTAAAATTAACGGATAATGCTGCGGATGCTGAATTGATTATTGCTATTGGTGAAAATATAGCTGATGAACAGCAATTAATCGGTAAAAAAGTTTTCTTTACTAATGAAACACAGATAATACGTGCGCCAGAAAAGACTCTCTCTATGGCCGAAAATAAAGCGATCATTGCGGACAAAGCAAATCTTATTAAATCAGCAACCGCAAAAAATCAGCGTGTTTTAGCCGTGACCGCTTGTCCTACAGGTGTGGCACATACTTTTATGGCAGCAGAAGCATTAGAAACTGAAGCTAAAAAGCGAGGCTGGCAAATCAAGGTAGAAACGCGTGGTTCGGTTGGAACTGGCAATGAAATTACCTTAGAAGAGATTAATGACGCCGATTTTATTATTGCTGCCACTGATATTGAAGTTGATTTAGCGAAATTTGCTGGTAAACGTATTTATCACACCTCAACAAGCGCCGCTTTAAAAAGAACGGCGCAAGAGATGGATAATGCGTTAGCTAAAGCTGAATGTTATCTACCTAACAAAATAAAAAACAGCTCAGACAACTCAACTGAGAAAACAACAACCCAAGGGGTCTATCGTCATCTGCTTACTGGTGTTTCTTACATGTTACCCATGGTAGTAGCCGGTGGCCTCTGTATCGCTCTCTCTTTTATGTTTGGTTTAGATGCTGCCGAGCAACCAGGTACATTAGCTGCGGCATTAATGCAAATTGGTAAACACTCTGCTTTAGCCCTCATGGTACCCATTTTATCTGGTTATATTGCTTACTCGATTGCTGACAGAACGGGCTTAACGCCTGGATTAGTGGGTGGCATGTTAGCAGTTAGCACCAATGCCGGCTTTCTTGGTGGTATCATTGCTGGTTTTATGGCTGGCTATGTCGCTAAATCGCTCAATCAATACTTTCCATTACCAAAAAGTATGGCGTCCCTAAAACCAATCCTAATCGTGCCATTATTCGCCACGTTAATCACTGGCTTAGTCATGATCTATATTATTGGTAATCCCGTTTCCTGGATAATGACCGCCCTTACAGAATGGCTAACCAACATAGGCACAACTAATGCCGTCATTTTAGGTATTATTTTAGGTGCCATGATGTGTACAGATATGGGAGGACCCGTTAATAAAGCCTCTTATGCATTTGGTGTCGCTTTATTAAGCGCCCAAACTTATGGACCTATGGCAGCCATTATGGCAGCGGGTATGGTTCCCCCTTTAGCCATGGGACTTGCGACATTATTTGCCCGTCACAAGTTTTCAACTAATGAACGTGAAGGCGGCAAAGCAGCGTTCGTATTAGGTCTATGTTTTATTTCTGAAGGCGCCATTCCCTTTGCTGCCCGTGACCCAATGCGAGTATTACCCATCTGTATGCTTGGCGGGGCAATTACCGGTGCATTATCGATGTATTTTCATGTCACACTAATGGCGCCTCATGGTGGACTATTTGTTATGTTGATCCCTGGCGCGGTACAACCAATTATTGCTTATCTGTTAGCGATTATGTGTGGGACTTTAATCAGTGCAATATTATATGCCTATTTAAAAAGACCCGAAGTAGAAACTTCATTGAATAAAAAAATACTTAACTAATTATTTTGTCATTAACAAAAAGAGAATTGTTAATGACAAAGATAATCATTAATAGATTTACAAGCCTAAACAGAGAGTATGGTAAAATCAATCGGTTGCACTAAGATTTAATGCTAATTAAAATTTAAACTAGCTTAAAATAACTGGTCTGCTTGCTAGCTAAATAAAGACATTCTTTATTTGATATATATTGTTAACTAAAGCGATTGACCATTTAGCCAACCATTCACTAACATATGTCTATCTTGAGCAAAATTTTTATTTACTCATAAATTACTCAATTTAAATTTAGTAAAGTTAATCCTGTTATAGCAACAATTAAATAACTTTAATTTACGCTAATATAGATAAATTATATTATTATAATATTTTTTATTTTGTCAGAAATAACTCACTAATGAGAAAATAACGCAATGAAAACCGAAGAATTTATGACATATCTAAATGCATTTTGGTCAGAGATTAATTTACATCCGATATGGCTATTTACCATATTATTTAGCATAGCGATGAGCAAATCTACGGTTGTCTTATCTTCTTTTCTACCGCCGGCATCTGTTATGTTATTAACCGGTATTACTGCCAGTCTGCCAAAACTAAATAGTTTAGTTTGGTTGGCGATTACTTTAGGTGCCACCACCGGTTCAATAATTTCCTACTATTTGGGTAATCAAATAACCCGCAGGAATTTATTCAGTCGTTTTTTTAGTCGTTATCAATCAACTATTGATAATGCCCATAACAAATTACAAAACCAAGGAATAACCGTGTTATTTACATCTTGTTTTATAGCTGTATTAAGATACATGATCCCATTAGTCGCCGGCATGTTATTAATGAACCGAACTAAGGTATATAGTATTTGTTTATTATCAGCAGCTATTTGGGCAGCCGTATTTATTTTAATTGTTAAAGGCACATTTACTATTATTGCACCAGAAACATTTATGTAATATAAATGGCATTATTTAAGATAGTAAAAACAAAAAGTTAAAAGAATTTATAATGTTTTAATTTAAACCATCTAATTTTTATCCATTCATATTTCAAATAATCATCTCTTTTACTTTATAATAAAATAAAGACAACATTTTCTTATTTTGACTGTTGAAATTTGACTTTCTTAAATCTTAACTAAACAACTTAAAGAAAAAATTGTAATCAAGATAAGTAAATTTATAATCGCTGGCGTTCAACACTGTTGACGTGAAATACAATAAACGATCTCGTTATGGCGAGGCTACCTAACAAACAAAAGTTACTGCCGTACTTGCATGGAGACAGGCTTGTATTGGTAAAACAGGTATGATCGAATCAAGGTCTTACAAAAGTAACTTTCCGCTTGGAATACGTTGTTAGAAGCTAAAACCTAAACGTTGGGATCTCCTTCCCACGTTAGTTCGCCCCGGTGAGAGATTTTAACACCTATAGGGGACTTTTTTATGGCTTTACCTATCCAACAAAATACATTTAAACCTCGCTATCATGTTGACCAGGCAAACGCGACTGCCACTTCATATATGACACAGAATTATATGACTTTACCAGAACATATTTCTGTTGCAGAAGCAAAAAAAGTTTTTCTGGAAAAACTTGAGGAAAATAGTATTACTAACCAAATTTTCATTACGACTAATGAAATATTAATCGGTATTTTATCAGTGAAATCGCTTTTAAAACACCCAACTGATAGTGATAGCATCAACCAACTGATGAAACCCAATTTTTTCTTTGTGGCCCCAGATGCTAAACGCACAGAATTAGCAAAATCATTGCATGACTGCGGTTTCGATCTGGTGCCAGTATTAGATAAAGGTGTATTAGTTGGCGCCCTTAGCGAACGAGAAATTGATCGCATATTGGAAGATGATGCAACCGAAGATGCTCAATTACAAGGTGGTAGTTTACCGTTAGATAAACCCTATCTGCAAATGAGTCCTTTTGCCCTGTGGAAAAAACGTAGTGTATGGTTACTTTTATTATTTATTGCAGAAGCCTATACCAGCACGGTCATCAAATCATTTGAAGAGCAGTTAGAAGCGGTAATTGCTTTAGCCTTCTTTATTCCACTATTAGTGGGAACAGGTGGTAACAGTGGTACTCAGATTACGTCAACGATTGTTCGTTCAATGGCGATTGGAGAACTTTCCATCAGTCATTTATGGCAGATTTTACGTAAAGAAATGTCGACTGCGGTATTAATCGCCATCACTTTAGGGGCAGCAGGGATCTTACGTGCTAGCTTTATGAATATTGGTTGGGATATTTGTATTGTTGTCAGTCTGTCACTGATCTGTATAACTCTCTGGTCAGCCATTGTCTCTTCGGTCATTCCTCTACTACTTAAAAGATGTGGTATTGATCCAGCGGTAGTTTCAGCACCATTTATCACAACACTGGTTGATGGTACTGGTCTGATTATTTATTTCGAAATTGCCAAAGTTATCCTCAATATATAACAAACACAGGCTCGGTCAGTTACCGAGCCTTTATCATTAAAATCTAAATATTTACTGATTAAAATTAACGTAAAAATAACACCCAGTTATTCCCTAACTTATTCTAAATTGTAATAGTTTTTTAAGATATCACTGTCGTATGATCATTTAATTACATCAAAGTAAATTGCCATCTATTTTTCATCAATATTGTATTAATTAACAACTCGCCTACTGTAACGAATTTGCATTTTAATTTACTTAATTTGTATGATTTTAATTAAATAGGATTAAAAAACAGCGCAAATCAGATAAAACTAAATTAAAGCTCAACAAAAAATAGAAAAGTTTGCTAGTTAGCAGCAACTCCGTTTGAATATCGATCCTGAAATTTTCCTGCATGCTTGAAATAAAATTTTCTATTAAGGGAAATATTTATGAAAAAAATTAACAGACAAAATTTGGCTTTCTTTACTTTTGGCTTAGCATTGCTCACTATGATGGGTATTTTAGGGGTTGATACTTATTTGCCCTCTATTCCTGATATCGCAAAAGAATTTAATAAAAGTCTCTCATCAACCCAGCTTTCAATCATGGCCTATACCTTGGCAATTGGCTTAGGACAATTAATCTTTGGTCCACTTTCCGATGCCATTGGTCGCCGCAGAATTATGTTAACCGGTGCGGCTATCTATGCAGCAACAACATTCATGTTAACACAAACAGAAAGTCTACCTGCTTTTCTTGTTATTCGTGTTATCCAAGGATTGAGTATCTCAATCACCTTAGTCACCTCCGTCAGCGCAGTACGTGATGTTTCGCGAGGAACTGTCGCTGCTCTACTATATAGCATCATCATTACGATTGAAGGCTTTGTCCCGATTGCGTCACCATTAATTGGCGGTTTTATCAATGATTTATGGGGATGGCGCAGTATATTCGGCTTAATTTTTATCTACGCCTTAATTACCATTGTCTATGTCTTTTTTGCTTTTCCTGAAACGTTATCAGTAAAAAAACGGACAACTTTTTCTTGGCGCAAAACCAGCAATATATATCAATATATTGCCTGCCAACCCAAATTCTATTTACCTTGTTTATCGCTCGGTTTATCTTTTTCATTAATTTATTGTTATGTAACCGCGGCGCCATTTATTTTTATGATCAAATTTGGTGCTAGCGCCTCAATTTTCGGTATCTACTCGGCTATTATCGGGCTTTTTTTATTGGCAGGCGCATTTTTATCCAGCAAATTGCTACGAAAATTTAGTGCGACAAAAATTTTATCCATTTGGCTAAGATCGCTGCAAATATTAATAATTGTATTTATTCCGATATTTATCTACCAAAATAATACCATCACTTTCTTTGCATTCTTTGCCATTATTATGTTTACTGGCGGGTTATTCGAATCTCTATATACCTATTTAACAATGAGTAGCCAAAAAAATAGTCTGGGAGCAACCTCAGCATTGATGGGCTCAGCTTCCTTAGTCATTCCTTCTATGATCGGCGGCATAGGTAGTTTCTTTATTGAAATGAATTTATATCTATGGATGGTTTATATTTTAATTTTAGTTACCTGCATGGCATTAATGCTAACTAAATATCAAAAATTATAAATTTATTGATCAGTTGGGATAAACTCAACTGATCAATACAGCATTAAAACAATCAATGACGCTATAAAAATAAGCGGATCATATTCTACCAATAACGCAGCTACGCTATTTGAACCGATTGACGCATCTAAAAGAGGCATCATAAAAGTAATAACCATTATTAGCAAAAATTTACTTTGCTCTCTTCATCAGCCAGCCTCTGATTTATTAGATCCTATAAATAAAAAATAAAAGTTTTTTATAAAAGTATTTAATCTTAATTTACTATATTTTTACATTTTAATTACATAAAGGATCGTTATGATGCCGTTTATCGATTCAACACTTTCATCCTCGCACAGTTTTTTATCAATATCCGATTCAACTCACCGCCAAAAAACAGAGAACGAAAATAGATCCAGTGAAAACCATGTGACCAGCAGCGAAACAACGCTAACCAATCCGATAGTACAGAACCAAGAAACTGCGCAAACTTCATTGTCAAAAAGCTTCGTCAGAGATAACCATGGTATTGTTACGGTTATTAATCAATCGCTTTATCAGCCTAAACCTATTTTATCGCTTAACACTAATGATTTTAATAAACTTGTCTATGATGAACAGAATCAACGCTTACGTTCCTTATTAATTGAAGACGGTTATCCACTCGACCAATATGATAACGCAATACAGACCCTTTCACTGGTAAACCCTGTCATTGATTATCTGACTCGCTATAAAGATGATAAAGAGAAGATAACTGCTCTTGTCAGGTTATTGTTACAGCCGTTAGGTGAATATGGTGCTAAGCAAGGAGAAAAAATCTCTTCTGCTCGGCAACAAGCCGTCATTGCCAATTGGTTACAATACACTATATTCGGTATGTCAACGGAAGCATGGATGTTAAATCAGGTCAGTGATATCCAATCACAGGAACATTCCCTCTTCCATCATGCTAATCTACAACGTCGGTTATTCAATCAACTAAATGATTATCACACGCCTAACAAATTGTCAGCGCAAGCCCGTATTTACTATCAACAACAAGTTATCAATCGCATCCTGCCAACCTTTATGCTACAAACTGACGACGAGCAGCAACAAAAAACTTTGTCTAACATGATGATAAATCAACCAGAATGGGGCTATCTGCAGGCCGGCCTAACAATACTCAATGAAAGCGGTGCTGATATTAACAACATGAGTCTGGAAGATATTAGCAATAACGGTATGTTGCTGGCCGCGCTTTTGCAGGAACAACTTGTGCCAGCTGAGTATAATCGATACTTCAAATTACCAGCCCTTATCCATCACCAGTTAAATTGCGAAAATAGCGCGCTAGCAACACCGTTAGCAATGACGGCTGTTTATGACAATTATTTTGCTTATTTAAAACAATCTGGCCAAAATAATCCTTTTATCAAACTGATTACTTTGCTACAGAATTGGCAATCCCGGCCGGAGCTTGCCCGCCAACAATTAAAAGAGCATGATATTGATGAAGGTTGGATAAATGACTATTTATATAAAAATCGACAAGTTAACTATCTCAATCGGCGAGGTGAGACGGCATTATTACCCAATATTGATAAAGTATTTAAAGATCAAAATCAACAAATTACAGCGCTTACCGCACAGATAGAAAAGATCCTGCTATCTCAGATCTTTAACTCAATCAGCGAAGAAGAACAAATTTTTATTCAACAGGCTGACATTCAATTAATGAAGGTTGAATTTAGTGCCATCGCTAGTTTGCAAGGTATCCCATTATCGCCAGCCACAAGGCTAGGAATAAAGGATTCAGACGGATTAGTGACTCGCGTGCCGGAATCGATTGATATGCTGAAGTGTAGCTTTAACGGCAAAGAATGAATGTATGCCTTAACCACAGACCATGGCATCGGTAGTTATAAATTACATCGGGTTGACGATCATAAAGACGCTATTCTTGGCCTGTTTTATCATGATGATAAAGCCCGCTATGATGATGATTATAAATTAAAAACCTACCCCATTTTGCCCTTAAAAACCGCTCAGGATAAACCGGACATGCTGATCGACAAGCTTGTTAAGCGTCGTGCGGAAAAATTATGCGAAAAATTGCATCAGGAAGGTTATCAAGAAACTAGCCGGCAAAAAGCGGACGCTTTTTTCTTAAGTCTTATTCCGTTTTATTCCACGATCACAGAGGCGCAAAAGGGTAATAAAGAGGAGGCGCTGCAAGCAGGTGCATTTGATCTAGTCAGTTTTTTTCCGTTTTTTGACCAAAGTGTGCAAGTGAGTAGTCGGGTTATTGTCGCGCTGGAAGAAGCTGCCATTAATGGGGTTAAAACGGGACTAAAAAAAGCAACTTTTCAGCAAGCATTACGTGAAGGCGGTAAACAGTTTGTTAAATTTGGTATTCCACAGATCACCAACCGCTTACCAGCTGAAACTTATAGGGACTTAGGCGTATCTTTTTTACGTAGTGCGGATCCCGGTTTTGAATTATTAACATCAGGGGGAATAAAAGGTATTAATGCCTTAAAAAATGCCGCACAGCAGCTCCAACAGAAAGTTCACGGATTAACCCCATTAATCAAAGCACTGAAAAAAAAAGCACAAGACTTACCGATTGAGCTGGCTAGCCCTTACAAAGTGGAGACAGCTTATCGTCCGGATTTGAGAAAAGAGGTTCAGGTAGTAAAGATTGGGAAACAACGAGGTAAAGACATTTGGGTGCAAATCAATCTGCAAACAAATACCCTTTATGGCCGCAAATATCTGCGCAATGCGGCGGGTGAGCTGGAATTAGCACCAGTGTCAATACGTGAGCGGCTTTATCAATTAAAAACCCAAGGCCTGGGTGGTAAAAGGGCTAATGAAGCCGCTAAACACTGGTTATCTGAACCTAATACTTCTAGTTTCTATCAATCACAACAACGAAAGCTGCAAGCATTAAGCAGACAATTGGCCAAACGGCGACCTGACGTCAACCTTAATTTATCGGGTGAAGACTTCAGTTACCTCAATCTTACCCAGGTTTTGGGTAACTACCATAACCTTGCTCAGGCTAATTTACAAGGTACCAATCTAAGTAGAGCTAACCTGACAGATATTATCATGGTGGAGGCGAATTTAGCAAAAGCAATCATGAACCAGACTCAATTGGTGAATGCTAATCTACGCGCGGCTAACTTAAATGAAGCGCAATTAATTGGGGCTAACTTAGCTAAGGCTGATTTATGTGACACTAATTTAGTCGACTCTGCCATGAATGACACTATATTAGAAGGCGCTTATTTAAATAATAGTAACTTGACTAACAGTAATTTGACTGGCGCCAATTTAGCGCAAGCTAAGATAGCCAATACTAACTTAACGAATGCCAATCTAACCAAGGCTAACCTAACTGACGCCTCTTCAATTGATACTAACCTGCAAGGTGTAAATTTCACTAACGCCAATTTAACAAAAGCCAATTTAAATGCTCTTACCCTGCGTGGAGCAATTTTCAATCAAGCTGATCTAACCGGAGCTAACCTAGCCAACACTGATGTTAGCAATGCCGATCTGAGTAACACGATCCTGAAAGAGCTAAGCATTATGAACACTAATTTTGCCGGTGCTTCTTTAAATGATAGTTTCACTCTTCACCTGCCTAATGAATGGGATGAAGATGAGTTAGATGGGATGCTTAATCATTTCAATAATCAAAGCAGTCTACTAACCAGTCTTAATAGTATTGATGACAGATATCAGGAATTAAAAAATAAGTTGGCGCTACAACTAATTCACTCTTTTGACCAGCCTGACATTAATCTTAACCATGTGACTTTACCGCTAGTGGATATTCTAGGAAAACCCTCTTTTATGACCAATAAAGAAATTAGTACTTTTGTCAATAAACTGATGGATAACTACCTGGCAAACCCCTCAACCCAATTAATTAATACGCTGCAAACACATCCGGCGCTCATCAATATTTTTCTCAATCATTTTAACCACCAACCGGATCTGATGGTGTCAGCGAAATTTAATAGTAGTTTTATTCAAACGATCTTGGCCGCAAGAACGCAAACAGGTATTGATAGCGTGACTACAAAACTGGCTAACAAGATCTATGAAAAATATTTACAACTGCCTGAAATAAAGCAACAACTAGAATATGAACAAATTGAAGGAATATTTGGTGATTTTGCCGGTAAGGTAGATTGGTCAGATAATAACGCACAAAACTATCTGTTACTTTCTCCGACCAAGGCGGGTAGAACATTAGTGGTTGCTGAAAATAATCTGACAAAAATGCTAGATCCTGATCTGGAAACCAAGTGGAATAACATTTTTGTTTTTCAGCATGGCGAAAATTTAAGTTCTCAGCAATTCATTCTAGAGGAATGCTTCAACCAAGATTTCCCACTGTTTTCTAGTCATTTTACTTATAGTCAACACCAAGCAACATTCAATAAACTGATTAAGACATTAAATTTAGACCAACAACTTAATACACTATTTTTTCAGGCACAAAAATCCAATACTTTTGCCACTAAATTAATTGATGAGACATCACAGCAGACATTGAAGGAGATTTTTGCTCATGTGATCGATCTTGAACACGGCTATAGCTTAAAAAATGACAATTATAACCAGATCATAAAGCTATATGATTTGACAGCCAGTAGCGAGCGAAATAAAGCAGAACACCTACTTTCTTTATCCGCCGTTTTTACCCGCTATTCATCTAGTGCTATTTTTGGTACTGAATTAGATTCGCCCCTCATGCTTAGATATTATGCTTACGCCTTAATGGAAAAAGCCCACAAACTTGATCCCACCCTGATTACAGAAAATATCTTTAATGATTGGAAAGATCGATTACTTGGCTGCACAAATACCTTTACTTGTTCGGCCGCCTTATATAATCAGATGATTGATTATGCGACGGAACACTGTCATGATGTTTTGAAAAAAATTCAACCACCCGCTTGGCGCTAAAGCGCAAAAAACTTGATAATAGCCTAAAAAGAGCATTGCTAACGGTAACAAAAAAGATTAAATATTATGAAAAATTTAAATTTTTTATACGATCCGTTAATAATCATCTATAGTTAGGATCATATCAATGAAAGATAGATGTAAATAATATTGTCATCTAATCTAATAGGAGGTTATATGAAAAAATGCCTATCGCTGATTGTGTCATACTTATTGATGATAATCGCTTTCCTGTTAATATCATCAATCTCATTCTATTGCATGTTTTTATTCGACTGGCATGATAAGGCCACTGGTTATCTATACCTTATTGGCGCGGTAGTCGTATCGTTAATCCTGCTGTATTTGTCTGATAAAATCAAATGCATTGCCCTTGCATGTCATCATAAGCATGAGCATATATAGCTTGTTGACACTCACTGTTTTTTCTACCTATTTTGTCTAGGCTAAATATTTTCAATATTATTGCATTAGAAAAAAGAGGCAAGAAAAAACAGCAAAACTATTTTTCCAGTTCAAGACAGTGAAATGCCGTCCCAGTTTGAGCGGTTAATAGCTCTCCCCATGCAACGGGTTGTTCATCATGCAATAATCGAACCCGAGTTTCCAACGTCACCTTGCCTGTCAAATTTTCAGCGGCGATCAAAGTATAAAGTTGCGCTAGTGGCAAATCAATGGTGGCCACTTGAGCTAAATAGGGTATTTGGTTAAATGTTACCGTCGGTCGGATCTCTTTTACCCATAATTGATTAATATCGGTTAATTTCACAATTGCCAATGGTTCATGCCACCATAATAATGCTTCATTTTGCCGAATATCCACATCACCAGCTAACCAATAACCATAGCTATGACGAATACTTTCACAATCAGCAATAAAACCGGCTAACAATTTAACCGTCACTTGCACAGATGGAACGTCACATGGTGTCCAATCGGCGAAAGCAGCCTGCCATTTTTCCAATCCAATATTGACCACCACAAACTGACATTCGTCTACTGTAATAACGGGATAAATACCCTTAGGCAAGTGGTAATCAATCGGCTGTTGGCTCAATCTTGCATTAACTGTGTCACCAAGTAATGCAAACCAGGCTGCGCTAATACAAGGAAACAAATCTTCAGTAACAAGAGTTGGATCAGCGCTCCCGCTATAGGTTTGTAGCGCCTGCTGCCAATTAGGATTGTCACACCAAATACCGACTGAATCATCGGACAACCATGACCACCACTGGCCATCTCCTTCAACATAAGCAAGCTGAATGCGACAATTATCTTTTGCTAAACCGGTGCTTAACCACTGGTAAAGCATTCGCTGGTCATTGTGCACCATCTTCTATCTCCAAAGAGAGTAAAAAACCTCGTTGTGCTAATGTTGCTGTTAATTTTTGCTTTACCCGAGCCAAAACACGACATTGCACAGAATTAGCCGGTTTTAACTGTAAATGTACCGCACCGTGTTTTTGCCAGCGCGCAATGATAACCATACCCATCATCGGGCCATTCAGTAAGCGATAAGTTAAACTATTACCTTGACGTAACAGATAAACATTATTTAATGTAGCTGAGCTATTGCGATAAGCCAGTGTCTCTGATACCGAAGACCAACCAGCGGCTGACGCAGCGTTGTCAGGCTGTTGCACCTGCAAAAAACGTTCAAAACGCCGTTTTAGTTCCGGATCAGTCTCCTGGCGGCGTTGAATATTAGCCACCCTACTCGCGGTGACAACATTACGCTCGATCATATTAGTCATTCACCACCTCTTTCAGTTTTTCTTGATTCTTAATCATTAGCAGACGTTGTTTAGCTAGTTGCTCCTTTTGGCGCTCAAGCTCAGCGATCGTTTCAGCCAGCTGATCGATACGCTCTTTTAGGGCTCGCTCGGCCAGATAAACTTCCCTCATAGATTGCTTAAATAATGCTAATTGGTCACGGGAAATGGTCTCATTTGGCAATGCAGGCGTTGCTAAATCGTGCCAAAGTTTCATCCGTTGCCCTTCCAACTCGGCAACGGTTGATTGTAGCGCTTGCTGCTCACGCTCAATTTGTTGCCATTGAGATTGCAAGCTTATTTCTCGCTGTTGTCGTATTTGCAATAATTTTTTAATAACAACGCGCTCAATGTCAGAGAATTGCTCTTTCATAGACCCTAAACCAATTGGCTAAGATTTTCTATCGTCTGGTAAAACGAAACCCATTCATCGCAATCCTGACGCAGAAATTGATTAATTGGCTGATTTTTTTCAATTGCTTCATCGGTATCTTTATCTTGCCCAAATTGATATTCGCCAACACGAATCAATAGCTGCACATCTTGAAAAAGTGCTCGCAATTGCCGTAAGCGAAGTGCATGTAAGCTATGCTCTTTACTAACAATATTATCCATAACTCGGCTAACACTGGCGTTGATATCAATAGCGGGAAAATGTCCTGCGGCAGCTAATTGGCGCGATAAAACAATATGGCCATCTAAAATAGAACGCACTTCATCAGCGACAGGTTCATTCATATTATCACCTTCTACTAACACGGTATAAATAGCACTAATACTACCTACCTTAGCGGGGCCAGCCCGCTCTAATAAAGCGGCCATATGCACAAACACACTAGGCGGAAAGCCATTGGCAACCGGTGGTTCTCCTGCTGCTAAACCAATTTCCCGTGCCGCACGCGCAAAACGGGTCAATGAATCCACCATCAACAATACCCGTTTACCTTGATCACGAAAATATTCAGCAATGGTGGTTGCCGTCAAAGAAGCTTTCATTCGCTCTAACGGCGGACGATCGGAGGTGGCGACAACTAAGATGGTTTTTTTTCGCGCAGCAGCCGGTAAATGATTATCGAGAAATTCTCGCACTTCACGTCCACGCTCGCCAACCAAAGCCAATACCACCACATCAGCTTCACAGCCCCGAGCTAACATACCCAATAGAGTAGTTTTCCCACCACCGGCGGCAGCAAAAATACCGATCCTTTGGCCCATACCCAGCGTCAAAATACCATCTATCGCTTTGATACCGGTTGGCAAAACTTCGCTAATTAACTGACGTGTCAAGGGGTCTGGCGCCGCGTTATGATTACTACGCCATTCACCCGCGTTCGGCATTTTTTCTAACGGCCGCCCTAAGCCATCCACAATGCCACCTAATAAATGCTCACCTACCGGCACGCGATGACCATGACCTAAACGTTCAACATAAGCGCCAGCCACTAATCCGTTGGTAGTGTCAAACGATGACAACCAGGCTTCTTGCGCTTTAATGGTAACGACCTCTGCAGCTAACCGATTATCAATTAGACATAATTCACCTTGTTTAGCGCCTGGCAGCGTCACTTTAACCAAATTAGTGGATACTTCCTGTACTTTACCAAGGCATCGATAAGGAAGAATATCCGTCAATGGCTGAAAGAGAGGAGAGGCCATCGCTTGAATGATTTTTGCTTTATCCAGTGAGCGCATCCAGTTTCTCCCCCATAATATCAACCTGAGCAAGGACTTTGATATTGGCATCTTCACCAATTTCTTGGAATGAAAGTACAGCGGTTGTTGCCAATGCCGGTTCGATAATTTTGCGTAGATAGCGACGTACATCCAATGAAGTTAATACGACACAGCCAACCTGAGTGGGTAACTTTTGTTTTATAGCCGCAATAATCTGCTGCTCTTGGGCTGGTTCAAGGGCACAATAAGATCCTATCGCTGATTGACGAATAGATTCTCGAATACTATTTTCAATTCCGTCACCGACTAACAACATTGGGATCCAGCCCTCTTCGCTAGTAAAGCGTCGGCGAATATGCCGGCGAAGAGATACCCGAACATACTCAGTCAACATTACCGTATCTTTTTCTTTTGAACCCCATTCAACCAGCGTTTCAAAAATGGTTCTTAAATCACGAATAGAAATCTGTTCTTCAACTAAGCGTTGTAAAATATCGGTCACTTTACTAATTGGCAGTAAGCGCTGTAACTCCTTCACTAATTCGGCATAACGCATCTCCATCGCATCCATTAGATAACGCGTTTCCTGTACCCCTAAAAACTCCTTACCAAAGTGATAAATTACTTTTTCTACCAAATAGGTGACAATTTCTACTCCTTTATAGCCGACAGTTGGTGACAATGAGGGATGATCGTGCGCCAACCAATAAATCGTTTGATGATTAAAAATCAGTTGTTCCTGACGTACTTGAGGTAAGTCTATTGGTTGAGTTAATAAAATTGCCGCTGGATCTATCTCTGTCTTAAAGACAGGTTCTTGATATAACAGTATTTGTAATGTGTTTGTCTCTTTTGTGTCGACCTGCAACTGTATTTCAGGTAAAGGCAAGCCTAAATTTTCAAATAATTGCCAACGTAAATTTTGTAATTTGTCAGCCATTGTCTCAGTCATTATTTGTTGGCCAACGATGATTAATAGCGGGATTGTGCCAGGCGTCATCTCCCGCGATGCCTGCTCCGCTCCATTCTCTGCTGAAGGATAAATCTGACCTGTGCCTTTTTTCACTTTTACGTTACGCTTCATCCAATAAGAACAGCCAAATAGCATCAAGGCCAATGAACCAAATACAAACCAAGGAAAACCAGGGATGATAGCGAAAACTAATAAAATACCAGCGGTCAATTGCAATGACATAGGTTGACTAAGTATTTGTTGTACTAAATCACCTGCCAGATTATTTTTTTTTTCGCCGGGCACTCGAGTAACTATTAATCCTGCAGTTATGGAAATAAGCAATGACGGGATTTGCGCAATCAATCCATCGCCGACCGACAAAATGGCATAAGTATTCAGTGCTTCTGTCGCCGACATATTATGTTGGATCACGCCAATGGCAATCCCACCACAAATATTAGCTAAAATAACTATTACGCTGGCAATGGCGTCGCCTTTGACAAATTTCATCGCGCCATCCATGGCACCATAAAGTTGACTTTCCTTTTGTACCAATGCTCTTTGCCGTTTGGCTTCAGTTGCATCAATAATACCTGCCCGCATATCACCATCAATACTCATCTGTCGGCCCGGCATGCCATCGAGAGAAAATCGGGCGCTCACTTCGGCCACACGTTCAGAACCTTTAGTAATAACAATGAACTGTACAATAGTGATAATGGCAAAAATAATGATCCCAACCCCAAGATTACCGCCAACGACAAAATTACCAAAGGTATACACGATCTCACCAGCATCATGTTGTAATAAGATCAAGCGGCTAGTACTGATGGTCAATGCTAAACGATACAGTGTGGTAATCAACAACATGGATGGAAAGGCAGAGAAGTCAAGCGGATCACGAATATAGATAGCCATCATAAATAAAATGATCGATAACCCTAAGTTGATCGCGATTAAAACGTCAATTAAAGTCGTTGGCAGCGGTAAAATCATCATGAATACTGACAACATTAACATGGCGCTAAGGATAATATCTTGACGTCCTGCAATCTGAGATAACCAACGAGTTATTGACATTATTAGGCGGCTCCTTTAGGTAACTGAGAAAGAAATTGACGCTGTCTTTGACACAAACGAAATAAAAAAAGACCATCACTCTCCTTTGGGCACCATCCGCTCACATAAGCTCGGTGGCGAATAATAAATACTCGCTGCGGGATCCCCCAAAACCGCTCAGGTTGATTAATTTTTAATGCATGTAGAAGATCAAAATCACCCTCTTTTAATAACCAACTGGTCATAAGAATACGCTCTTCAATAATTTCAATACGCAGACCAAAAGGTGGCCAGTGGCATTCAATTGCCGTTGAAATTTCGACTTTCCTGTGATTGAACAAAGAAAAAAAATGTTCAAGATTACGAGCCAGTTGCAATTTCATCATCTTCCCTCTTTACTATTTATTAAGCATGCAAGAGGAAGCTCTGGCTTCGTATCAGGTAAATACCTGAAATGACCCCATGGCAAGCAAAATGAATTTTGCGCCAAGCGGGTTAAAATTAACGAAAAAATATTTATGGGCGCAATACAACGAGTAACATGCGCCAGCAGGTTCAATTAAATTAATAAGTTATACTAAATTACGCCAATCGATAACCATTTCAGGCGGCTAGACGAGTTTTAGATACCCTTGACAAAATCAGGCGGCAACAAGTCCAGATTGGACAAGTACCTCATCAATATCATTTAAACACTTTATTAACTCCTGACCATCGATCTCTTGCCAATCGTTTAATTGTTGGGCCACCTTATTGACTAATTCAGCGCGCTGTTTTTGCTGATTGATGGCTATTTTCTGCTGTTCTTCACGTCCCCAATTTTCTAGTTGTCGCATAAAAGATTGTGTTTGATTCTGCTTAGCTACTTGCTTAAGTGAAATCTTTTTTTCAATATCGGCTACCTGAACATCTAAATGTTCAGCAACGGTTTTGCCCTGATATTGTTTGTTAATAAATTGCTGTAACGCGTCCTGGATACGCTGTTCGGTCATTTTATCCTGCGCATATTCATATGCCTGACGCAAACCCAGGAAGTCGCTATTTTTTAGTAAACTTAACCCACTATAGCCAAAGTAACCACCTACTATCGCAGCTAACAATGCACTTATGCCTAATACGGCTAACCCTACTCCGCCAGTTCCTACAGTGAATATTAATGCAGCCGTCGCAACGGTAGCTGCAATGGCGGCTGGCCCCACAATTGCTGCGACACTAAATAATTTTGCTTTAACATCCATTTTCTGCCAAAAATTAGTGGTATCTTGCCACCAACGGCGCAGAGTTCCGACTTTATTGGTTTCGAAACAATCGCGGCCTAAGGTACCGATATCTTGTAGTAACTGGCGTTTCATCATATAACTCATGACCGAAGCCGCACGTTGCTGAAAACTACCCTGTTCACGAATGCCAAGCATCAGGGCATTAACCATTACTTCGGTATTACGATGGGCTGATACGGTTGAGGCTATTTTCTGTTCCACCCAAGTTTGGACAAAGCCACCTATCATACCGGTTGCCCAACCAGCACCCAAAAGTGTTGCTACTGAGCTTATTAAACCACTATGAACGCCGCCTTTTATACCGCCAGCAAGGTAAGGTAATAAATGGGTAAAATGCAATAGTGCGATCATTTCCGGTGTCATTGAGTATGATGGCTGTAAGGGAAGTAGCTCTCTGGTACCCTGCAAAATATCTTTAACTTGATTTTCTACCGTCGCACTTTGCCAAACCGAATTAACAGCAGTAGCAAGATCAGCACCAAACCAACCGCTATTGCCAGTAATAATTTGATAAGCATGGGTAATATTCTTGGCTAGCGCTTGTGATTCCATCGGATGTGCCATTACCCAGCGATGCAAATCCCTAAAAGCCGCCAAAATCTCCTGATACTTATTAGTATCCAACGATTTGAAAAATATAGACGGGTTGAGTATTTGAAACAACTCTTGATAAGCTTCCCTCAACGTTTGCATACCATTTTTAGCCAGTTGGTGCTGTAAAATCAAGGTGTTCAAATCAGGTCTAAATTCACCTAACCATCCTCCCCATTCACCGGTAATATTTTGCACCACCCAATGTCGCCATGCCTGGACATTATAGTAATCGCCCTGCTCTGGATAGCCCTCAATTTTATTTGCCTGCCTATCAAAACGAACGAGTAACAGCAAAGCTGCCTGATACTCCTCATCTAGCTTAACTATACCTTGATCAATTTCTTGTAATTGACTGTTATCTAAGGAGGATCCCTGCTGCAATAGTTTTTCAGTTAACCTCTCTTTTTGCACACTAAGAGCATACATAGCTAAGTCAAGTTGCTGTAACTGAGGTAAAAAAGCCAGATAACCTTGTTTATTCAGCTGCCTTACTTGCTGCAAAGTAATATCTTGTAATTTTTGCAATTGATCAACATATTGCTCATGTTGCTCATATTGCTGTTTTACACTTTGCCAAAACCTTACCGCATCCTGTAATAAACTTAAATGCTGCTTCTGCTCGCTAATTTGTTTCAGCTCTTCTACAAAACGGCTGCGCACTTTACCTATATTTAAGCTATCAGTCAGAGATTGTAATTCGTTATGATAAGCCGTTAGTGCCGAGATCTTTTTAGTTAAAAAAGGCAAATACCGCTCAGGTGATGCCATTAACCGAGATGTCAATACACGTTGTTCCACATCATAATGGAAATTGATAGCAGAATGGCCACTTTCTCTATCATACAACTCTTCAAATCGATAGGCTTTATCTTGTGCAGCGAGCACTTTTCTCGCCAAAACAACCCATTTTTCTTCATTGGCTAATTGCTGAATATCAACTTCACATCCTGGCTCTATCTCTAAATTATCGATATTTACCGCTCCATAAGCAATAACGGTTTTATCTAGCATGCTACAACGCTCACCACTAATGCCAATTAGCATTGCTGCTACATACTGTTCATGTAAGTAGCTCTCTTCTCCGGCCCTATTTAACCAACTGCTTAAAAGCGCTGCTTGGCTACGAACCTTACTCTGTTTGTCATCAAATCCCAGGCGTTGTTTAAGAACCGATTTATTTTCTTTTACCTGGGTTAAACTTCTTGTTAGTACTCGAATTAATTGCTGATAAATACCAGACTGAATTTTATCTTTTTCTTCTTTAAAAGGAATTGCAACCTGGCCAGCTAATGCCGGCCGTTCGCTGGCTAAAATAGCCACTAAAGTGGTCAGTTCAGATGATGAAGGTAATGGTAATTCAGCGTTCGCCCAAAATTCAGTCAATTGTAGTTGCCAGTCATTTACTGAGGGTACCTGATCAAACATTTCAATCAGCTGATGGCTGAGTAGTAAGACCGATTCCGAGGCTGAATTCCTAAGTTCATCAGGTAAACTGACAAAACGGGCATTGATGATCTGCCGCTTTATCACTGTCTGCTGCCAAAATTCAGGTAACATTGCCAACTGGCCAGCCACTGCCGCAATGTGCTCTTTCTGCACTAAAACTTGCTCCAATAATGAAGTTAGATGAACTTGTTGCGATGAAGGAACCGTAAGACAACATTGTTCAATCTCATCTAGGGCTTGCCGATAAAGATCAAGATATCTTTTTAATTTGCTATAAAGATCTGAAAATTCATCACCCGGATAGCGTAGATCAGTTAAAGCTAACAAACGTGCAGAGGCACTTTGATATTCATTTTTTTCAACCAGTTTATGATAGTCAGCAATAGCTTGTTGCACTTTTTGAATATTTTTATCTTCCCAATAAAACCAATTACCAAATTTAGGTATGCTAGTCGGAATTGGTAACTGGGCGGGTCCACCTTGATTGACTAGTTCTTTTATTGCATTACTAAACTGGATCAGTGAAAAGATTTTATTATTAATATTTTCAGCTTGATGATCAGACATTGAATGCGCTTGACTCATCGCTAACAACATAGATTGGGGAATAAATTCTATTTTATGGGCAGCCAGTGGTGTCTTTGGTGATAAATCTAGTCTCGGGAGTGTTTGTACTGCGGTAGCCAAACCATACCTTTCCGCTAATGAGCGTAAGAACACGGTTAATTTCTCTTGAACTGTTATATTAAGGCGGGCAACATAGGTCCGAATCGCATTTTCATTTTTCAGAAAAGGTAGTTTAGCTAATGTACTTAACAAACGGTCATTAAAACTCATTTGAGCATGAACCAAACTTGAACTACCTTGATCCTGTTGGCCTGATATCAAACAAGGATCAGTCCACAAATTTTTTGCAAATCTATCCAATTCAATCGTCATATAACAACCTATATTATTAGCTCCGGACACTGACTAAACTCACGGTAAAGTGCTTCATAGCAAATTGTCGCACGTTCAAACCAGACTAATAGTTCTTCACCACTAGCAGGAACCGGCCAATTTACTGCATATAATAAGGTTTGTTGCACTGAATCATAACCTACCGCACCATCATTATTTTCAACCAGTTGCATATTGTGGTGCATACAATTAATGAATAGTAAGTGTGCTTTTTGCGCATCAATCTGTCCCAAAAAACCATATAATTGCCAATAAGTTCCTTTAGCATGGATAGACATCATCAATTGATTATCAAGTAATAAAGTGCACTGATCACTCTCATCCCATACTAAAGGTAGGCCTAATAATTGACCAAAACGAGCAAGTACACTATCTTCTTTACGCATTTCTCCTCTCCTTTAAACAGCATACTCATCATTCCACTGTTCAAGCAGTTGTAACATGACTTCTTGAATATGCTCTTTTTGTTCTGGATCGCGATAACAAGCTTCACTCATGACCACCATAATTTCACGCCATTTACGTAAAAAAATTAAACGTTGCAAGATTGTTAATGGCAATTTTATTATCAACTGCGCTAATGCCTCAGGATAGATCCAACCTTGCTCTAATAATTCAATACTGACTTCTGCAACAGTATCATTGGCTAAATTGAGCGTGCGCGACAAAGAAGCACAGTGCTCAGAAAAAGCTAAAAACAGCCATAAGCGACGTAAATCATCAATCGTAGTTACCAATTTAGTCATATCTAACTGTTCATGACTCACTAGAGGCTCCGATATGGCACGAATTAATAATTGAATAGTCCGTCTTCGATCTTCATGTTGTTGTAATAATTTAAACCAATGACTTAACCCTTTTTCTCCACGGGCAGCATGTTGATAGAGTTGCCGAAAAGCTTGCAAACGTGAAGTATCAATCACCATACCTTGACTAGCCGCAATTAACGCTAGCTCAATATCTTCTTCGGCTAACAGTGACATTAAAAACTGTTTGATTTTCGAACGTTCAGATAAGGCTAAACTTGTCATACCCTGCAATATTGCTAACAAAAAAATTAGCTGTCCTTTGTCTAAGGCAAACTGAGGAATTTGCTGTAAAATTTTATCGCCATCTTTAAAGGAAAGAAGTTGTTTAGCAATTTGCTCTATAGCTCCTCGTTGCTTTTCGTCTAGTTGCTGTAAGAGTTTTTCTACGCCATTAAATAATGCACTTTGCTTTTTATTGGCATCAGCTATTTTTTTCATTACTTGGCTTAGTCCTAAGCTTAAACCTTCTAACGTTTCTTCCAGCGCTTCAGCTCGGACTTCCGCTAAGGCAATACTGGCTTGCATTGCCGTACTCTCTGCTGGGATAAAACTTGTCGCCTGCTTGCTCTCTTGCAGAGATTGAAAATTGAGATAATCCGCTTGATCAATTCGCATCACAAGTTCCTCTCAAATGCGTTTTATTCATCGTAGGAACACAAGTTTCTAGTAGCCTTTCCAGGTGTTCATATAAATCAAAGCGTAATGTCATACAACTTGAACTTAGTTCTGCTTGCCATGGTGCAAAATCAGAACGGATCCTAATTTGTATTTGTTCAGCAAATATTTTACGCAAGGCATCTGCCTGTTCTGGTGAAACACTCAGGACCAAACTTTGTTTAGTGGTTGCTTCACCAATATGCTCAGTGATCTGGTTAATAAGATTTTCACTAATATTTTGTTTTTGGCACCAGGCTTTGAGAACTAATTTTACTTGTTGACCGATCCGTTCCTGTAAGACGATGACTAAGTGTTTTTCCAACTCTGCCTGTTCAACCAGCCAATTGATACTTTCTGCCACTATTTCTTGCTGTAATTGTGTTCGCCACGCTTTTTCTTGCTGCTTAACGGCTATCTCTGCTTCAGCAACAATTTGTTGTGCTGCCTGCCGAAGCGCATCACACTCTTGCCTTACTTTATCTGCATATTGCTTAATACGTTGTTTGGCTTTCTGCTCCCGTCTGCATTCAGCCAAACCTTGCTGAATTTCTTCAGGTGTGATTTCCAATGTTTGCTTTAAGAGCTCACACTCTTTAACTAACACTAAAAAACCATTCATAAGAAACGCTCCAAACGAAATAACCAGCGAACAGCCTGTTCAATTTGTTGTTGCGAACAGAGCATTTGCTCCTCTAATGGAGCAAAATACCAGGCTAAAAGCAGTGCAAAATCATCTCCCTGCCAATAATGAGAGAAAACATTTAAGGCATATAGGTGTGCCTGCTCAAGGAACTCGTCAACTAACCAGGGTACCGCAACCGTGTGGCACTCGGTCGGCCATAAAGCAATTAGTTGCTTTATCTGTTCCTGACTTAATAAGGTCGCTAAACGTGACCTATAAGCGCTATCCCATAAATAGTCAGGAGAGGGATTACAAACTAATCCAACAACAGTAAATAAAAATGGCTTTTGGGTTAATAATAAAAGCCAGGTCTGCATATTTTCCGCTACTTGACGATATAAAGTAGGCTGAACTCCTAATCGATTAAGTATCAATTTATCTAAGCGGCGTTTTAATTCATTACTAGTTGGGTAGCGAGACTGCCATTCATTAAGCCCAAGCCATTGCCACCATTTAGCATGCATGATCTCACCTGGATGGAATAATAAATAATTAAATCTCACTGCCAATTCAGTCATTAAGATTTATCCTTACGACGTCCAAATATCACTGCGGCAAACACGACAATAAATATTGCGGTAAAAGTTAATAAAATTAACGTCTTATTGGCTACAATGTAATTTTGTAGATATTGCCATTGCTGATTAGTTTGAATTTTCTGGGGTTGATAACGGAATTCTGCCGGTTGCAAAAACAAACTAATTTTATCGGATTGCAAACCGGATATCGCATTCTTGATTAAATTGCGAATTTGCGCTTCAACCCCACTCATATTGACTTCTGGTGAATATTTAATGTAAACCGCTACCGACTTTTCAGGCGTGCTATTATCAATATTACTGTCACTATTATCCGCCTGAGCAATAGAGACTCGTGCACTAATGACCCCATCCATACTTGATAGCGTACGCTCAAGTTGTTGTTCTTTAAGATAACGCATTTTTGCTTCTTCTTGCGCAGGAGAAGAAACTAATTGACCCGCTGGAAAGAGATCCTCAATACCGACATATTGCGTTTTGGGGTAACCATTTTGCCTAAGTATTTCCACTGCATCGATGAACTTATCTTTTTCGATTTGCAATGTCACTTTGCCGGTTTTACTATCAATTTCAGAATTAACATCAATGTGATTTAACATCAATAATGCAACCATCTGATTAGCTTCATCTTGAGGCAAATTTCGGTATAATTCGACCTTACATCCAGTCAAGAACAACACTAATATTAAACATAAATACTTTAAGTATTTCATTGCATTGTCACTAATTTATTGATCGATTGGGCAAGACTGCCTGCCGTTTTAGCTGCCATATCCACTTCAAGAACAGCTTTCACTATCATTGCTTGTCCTTGAACGGCTTGGGTAGGAGACAGCGCCTGCGCCGTCGGCTCGACAGTTGATGGTAGAACGGTTCCTAATGCTGCAGTTTGCCCTTGACCGTGTTGCATTAATTGATTGAATTTTTCAACTAACTGGCTATCTGGATTAACCGCTTCTGTCGTTTGACTCTTCACTAAATTGATAGGGGCTACCGCTTTAATGTCCATTTTCATCTCCCGCTAATAAAGTAAAAATTTGCGATTGATTGACCATGTCAGCAGGCGAAGAGAATAAGCAACGCAATCCTTCCGCTTGATTACTTTTCATGCCGGTTAACGAACGTATTGCGGCATTATTTTCACCTAACGCAAAGTAGACTAAACTGCTACATAGCGCACGCGCATCTTCGTCGGCAATCAATTCAGGAAAGGCAGCTAAAATGGCATAAGCCTGTTTTATTAATCCATGGTTGGCAGCGGCAAGTGCAATCTCTACCAATAATTGTTTATCTTCTCTTTTCATATTTTGGCAATAATCCCTTGTATCATGTCTTTAACCACTTTGATCAAAGCGCTTTCGTAACCGATAAAATTGGAATATTGCTGTACCGCAAACTGCATCTGTAGCATCTGATCAGGATTACTTGGATCAGCGTTGGCAATTTTACTTTTAATATCACCAGCAGCATTAGCAGATAGTTGCGATAATTGGTTGATGATAGCATTGAAATCCATAATTTTACCCTAACGTCAAATTAAGCATTGTTTGCCAGACTTTAGCCATTTCATTTTTGAGGTATCAATAAAAATGGCAGTAGATACTTATTAACCAACGATATAAACAATGCTATTTCACTTGATCAAAACATTTAACGATATATTAGTACTTAAAATTTTGTTAAAACCAAAAGACCTATACAGCGTTATCCCTGATTAATATTTCGAGTGTGTTATTGTTATTTAATGATTTATTTCTGTATTATTGCTTTCTTTCCTATTACATAGTTTGGTGGTTAATAATCATTTTTTATATCCGGTATTCACCTGAAATAAGAAAAAACAAACGAGTTATTATGTAGAATTACATTTAATAGCGGGAGTATTGATAATTAGATATAACTAAACTGAATATAATAGCTAAATTGGATATAACGAATTAGATTTATCGTTAGATGATAAAAATAAATTAACATTTAAATATAATTAGGAAAAATTAATATATTTATTAAACTAAAAACAAGGATATGTTTTGAAAAAATTAACGGGTTGCAACGGAACCGGTTAATTTTTATGGTTAACAGATTATCTGCTAAATTAGCAACATGAAATCTAAATATTACAAAATAATATAGTGACTCTTAATTATTATTTTCTAAACAATGATAACATTTGCAGGTATTTTATTTTACATAACCAACTTTTTTCTTTAGCCATTTAAGTTCATGCTCCAATTGACGATTTCTTTGCTCTAAATTGGCCAAATCTGCTTGATATTGTTGCTCTCTATGTTCTCTGTGTTGCAGCTCAAGCCCATCGTGCATGCTTTTCAATTTGCTTATTTTTTGCTGCTGTTGTGCATGCTGTTCCTGTAGCAGATTTTTTTTCTCAACCGCATTATCCAAAGCCACAGACGCCGTCCTTGAAGTAAATGCATCGACACTGTTACTCACCAATTTAGTGGCTGAGAAAGTACTACTCAACGCACCCAATGTTGCTGTTGTGACCGCACCGCCCGAACATAGTGTACCGACAACTAAGCCTGAACGTAAAAAAGCAGAGGTATATTTAGCCCAGTTCTCAGCGCTGTCATTTGTCATACCTGCCCTATTGAGCAGTCGATAGACACCATTAGCTATGGCATCAGCTCCTAACTTCAATCCTTCACCGCCCTTGGCTTCACTATGCCAATTGGCGTAAGCACATCCAGCATCAGCAACCGCCAAACCAAATGTAATACTTGAACCAACCAGTAATGGCATTGTTGCGCCGGCAGTAAATAGGGTAGCTGCAATTGAAAGCCCTAAACCAACGCCTGCGATCCCCACATTTAATAGTTCTTTAAAAAATGAACGCTTAGCAATTTCAACACCTTGCTGCTTAGCTTCATCATAGTATTGCTTAGATTGATTAATTTGCTGTTCAATTTCTGGTTTTAGATCCAACGGTTTACTTGCCTGAACCTCACCTTTTGGCACCGCCAGATCTAACCACTCAGACACATTATTTGCTTGTGTAAGTGGTACCTGGTTAATATTGAACTGCCTTGCCGGAGCTGATGGTTTGTTTGGCGATTGAGCCAGATCTAGGTAAGCTAGTGCTGCTGTGCTAGGATCAATAGTATTATCATATGGCATAAAATACCCTCCTATTAGTCATGAAAGTCACTATAGAACTTCATCTAACAATGTCTGTGCAAGTCTACGTATATCAGGTTGTATTGGTGCAATAAAACTCTGCTCTATTGATGTCTGTAGTGCATCAATAGCCTCTCTAGTTTGCTCAATTGCCAGATAGCATTGAGCAATACGAAAAGTCACTCCCGCATCTCTCGCATCAAGTAAACTGGCATAGCCATAAAACACTAATGCATACGGATATTGTTCTAGTGCGTGTAATGTAGAAGCCAAGCCGATTAGATATTTTCTTTCGCAAGGCTGATACATTACCAAATAAGTAAAAGCAGTTAATGCCGGCGACAATTGCAGTTCTTGATAGGCATCGACCGCTTGTTGGTAAGTCGCATTTAATATCTCGTTTGAGATGTCTGGTTGTTTTTGTTGTTCTGTTTGCGGTTGAGTCAATGCCTGTTCAATGATGGCGATTAATTGCGCTAGCGTCCCCCCCTGGTTGGTATTTGTCATAATCATCTTGGGCCAAAGCCTCACTTAATTAAAACCGCTCAATAGCCTATTTTGAGCGGTGGTTTTTTCCTTAACCGGTTAACTATGCTATTTATTAGTTAAAATTTACTTATTTACTACCGCTGAGCTAATACGCGTGTATAAGTCAACTAAATCTTTGACGATAGAACGCATCTGTTCGGATAATTGACAAGCTTTATCCCATGTGTCCTTAGTGTTTTTTGCATAGTTCTGCGCATTCATCGCTTGGAAATCACCTTCGACTTTTTCCAATTCTGCTTTTTTTGTCATTTCAGCAGAGCCTAACTGGCCACTCCCTTCCAAACCTTTACTAGTAGCTTGTCCCAAATGAGTGGCTATTTCGCCAAATTGTTTGGCAAAAACACCGCTTAGTACGCCAACCGCACCAGATACAATTTGAAATGCACCGGTTAATTTTGCCGCATCATAAGCATTTTCGATTCCTTCGCGTTTTTTATCGAGGGATGAAGTTTGTATATTCCAACCTAATTCTTGTTGCTTTTGGTTAAACTCCTGCAAAATATTGCGCAGTTTCTTTAATACTTCAGCTAACTTAATAATCAATTCATTGATCTGAGCAATAGCATCCATATTACTAACGTCATAAAGCCCACTACTACCCAAATCATCATACTTATTGACTGAAGCTGAATTGGCGGACATTAATTGAATATCACTCATAACTGCCTCCTACTAAAATTATCTGCATAGTGGGTAAATCCCCATTTCTTCGCGCGTTTTGTACTGCCTGCTTACTCACGCTGCTTGCCAGGATGCTTTTATGGTATTGTTTTATTGATCATTAAATTTCACTATCAGCGATAGTAGCGCAACAACAGTGATTATTAATTTATGATCAACTTCAATTAGCCGCTAGATTTTGCTTTTTCATCATCAATTTCAGGCTAATAATGGCTAAATCTGAATTAGAATAGCATTATCAAGCCATGCCAATTATCAAAATCCAGCTGCTTAATTACTAACTTATGGTTAGTAATCGTTAATTGAAATAACCACAGCATAAAAGTTTGCTACATCTAAACCGTTGCACTAGCAATGCGCGCTTGTAACATACCCGTTTCACTCCTCGTCTTACTTACACCCGCTAAGGTATCACTCTGCTTATCTAATAGATCTTTGATCGTTTTACCTTGCTGCTCTTTCGCTTTGTCGTACCAATCAAAACAGAATTCCATAAAATTTTGTTGCAGGATTAATGCTTCAATCTCTTTTTGTAACTTGGCTTTTTCTAGGCCAATAATACCGCTAGTCACCGTTTTACCAGCATTAGCCGTCACATATACCAAATCGAGAGAAACAAACGTACAGGCTTTGATAGCTTGTTTGATCACTTCATTACGGATTAATTTAGTGACTTGCTTAGTGAGTTCTTCTGCTGTAATTTGCACCCCTTTTTCTACTGCCTGGGTGGCTACCTTCTCAACAGATTGGGTTACCAGTGCCTGGATGGCTTCTTGACTGAAAGCTTTACTTAATGATTTAGCAATCTGTCCGCCGCGTTCAGCCACTTTTTCTAAGCCCTTCTCCACACCACTAACTAATTGTTTACCAATTTGTTCCGCGATCTGTTCAGAGACTTGCTGACCCACTTGCTGAGCAATAGTGGATATTTCTTGTGAAGAATTCTTAACCACAGCTTCAGCTAATTTTGGCGCCGCTTCTTTCATGGTTTCACCTGCTGTTTTGGCTATCGCTCTGGTGGCCGATATCGCACGTCCAGCTTGAAAAATATCTAACGCCATGGCAACAACTTCCGCACCCAATTGAACTTTACCGGCAATATCCGCGACTTCCTGACATTTGTCTTTATCAGCACCTAACAATATCGCCGTTTCAGCTGCAGCTTTGACCATTCCTGCAATGCCAGCAGTTAAATAAGATGCACCACTGGCAATTTCTAATGAACCACCAATCACATCACCAACTGCGATCCTAGCCGCGCCTTCAATCAGCTTGAGAGCACCATACACAGCCTCTACCGCGCCAACAATCCAATCAAAAATAGCAGCAAAAATACCGCCTCTTTGTGCTTTTTCCGATTGCTCAATCTGTTTGGCTAATTGCTCTTGAAACTCTTTCACCCGTTGATCACGTAAATATGCTTGGGTATCCGTCATCAATTGGCTCGCTTTCGCTGCCACATTCGCCGTATCACCAAATGTCTTTAAACTGAGGTTGGCAGCCAGTAAAATCATATCGTTAATGGAGGCCTTTTCTAACTGATTTAAGCTAGTACCGTCATCTGCTTGAAAGGCTCTCAATATGCGAGCAAAAGCCTGTTGTGCTTGTTGCTGGCTAACCACGCTATTGTTTTCATTACGCTCTACATTCAACGCAACATAGGTTGGCATAGACCACTCAGGAAGACTGGCTTTTTCAACCGGATTGCTATCATAAACATTAGGATTTTGTATATCCGCTGTATTCATGGGTGAAGTAACACTCATATTATTCATGACACATTTCCCCCATTAAATAAGCTAACTTTTGCTTGGCATTTTCTCTGACTTCTGACCATTGTTCAGCCGGTAAGCAACAGCATATCCTTAGCGCAGCACGAAAAGACTTTTCTGCATATTGCCGATTGCCAACCGCCAGATAACTAATGCCAGCAAAGTATGGACTACGAGGATCTTGTAAACGATTCATGCCCGCACGTCCAAAACAAAAAATAGCCTCTTCATGCTCATTTAGTTGTTGGCAGCAAGTCGCTAAAGCATAAACATATTCAAAATTGCTTTGATTGAGTCGCATGAGTAGGAAAAAAATTCGCTTGGCGCCCTGATAGTCGCCATAAGTCATCAGTTGCATAGCGTAGCGGTAAAGTAAATCAAGATCCTTTTGATTAACATCTGCCAAGCCACTCACCGCCCCACCTTGCTGTACAAAGTCAAGTAAAGTGGCAAAATCTTTATTATCCATTGCTTCCTCCCTACCGAATGTTTTGGGCAATCGATTTATTCATTTCTGCCAACATGGTTTGCATACTATTGATTAAACTGACTGTCACATTGTAGCCTTGCATCACTTTTTGCAATTGCAGTTGAGATTGAGAAACAAAATCGGAAGCGCGGTTTGATACGGTTTCCAGTGCCGCTTTAACCGATCCGAGTTTCCCTTGATCTAAACCACCAGCCGCCGCTAATACATCAGCAATATGTTGCATATGTTCACGGCTGATCTTTTAATAGGAACGGGATCCCACTTCAGGTAATCCCCAGATATAATCACTACAACGTTGTCCATCAACCTTAATACCATGTTCATCCATATAACGAACCACATCTTGCCAACTGGCTGATTGCATGCCATCGGCACCTGATTCAGCGATTTTTTCACGCAATTTGGCTAATAAAGCCGCAGTAGGATCATTTTGTTGTAGGAAATCATCAATCGTCATGCCATCAACGGTGACACCATGATTTCTCATATAGTCGATAACATCAGGCGGCAATTTTTCCAGCGTTTTATCGCCCTCTTTAGCAATTTTGGCGATGATTTCATCTACCCGATTAGCCATATCTTGTGCATCACGCGCCATTTCTGACTTGATTTGCATCTGGTTATATTTCAATTGCGCCATGTCAGAAAGTAAATTCATAAATGAATAGAGAACTGCGATTCCGCCAGATATAACATAATCGCCATTATTGAGATTATTGTTATTCACTTGCCCTTTATTAATAGACAAAGCCGTTTCAATGCCGCTGGTTAAATGGATCATAGCGACCTCCAACTATTTAATTTGTTTAACATTACTTATTAACGGTTAGATCTGCCTATTAACGGATATTTTGGGCAATCGATTTATTCATTTCCGCCAACATCGTTTGCATACTATTAATTAAACTAACCGTCACATTGTAGCTTTGCATCACTTTTTGCAATTGCAGCTGAGATTGAGAAACAAAATCGGAAGAGCGGTTTGATACCGTTTCCAATGCCGCTTTAACCGCTTGTAATTTACCTTGATCGAGATCTTTGCCGTTTTTTGCCAAATACTGATCGATGTTCATACCATCAACAGTAATACCATTATTGCGCATATAGTTGACAACATCATCGGGCAGTTGGCCGGTCGCTTTGTCACCTTTTTTGGAGACCTCAGCTATGATTTCATCAACCCGATTGGCCATATCCTGGGCACTACGTGATATATCTGATTTTTGCTGCATTTGTGCATATTTTTGACTAGCAATATCAGATAACAAACTCATAAATATATAGAGTACCGCAATACCGCCGGATAAGACTGAATCACCATATATTGCTGAGGTATCTTTAACCCCATTAACAGATCCAGCATTAACAGAATAATTACCTGGTGCGTTTAAGATTGGATTAGTCATAATTTAGCCCTCATAACTAAATATAAGATTTAAAAGTTTTCTTTTTTGTATTTACTGCAGTATCTGATCCTGACAATGAACTATTGCCATCATCAGGCTCATGATTAATTGATTTAAATGTTTTCTCTATAACTTTAAAATTTTCTTCAAGGGAATTAATCTTAGCAAGAATATCCTTTTGGCATTTATCAATACCTTGCGGAAATGCCTGTTCTAATTTCTTTAACTTATTTTGTGCGGTTGCATTATGGCTGGATTCTTCAGTTAATTGCTTAATTTCTTGTTGCAAAGATTCAAACTCTTTCATTTGCTCAAATAATAATGAACGACGAGAATCTAAATCCGATATTAATGCTTGAATATCATTAAACATAATTATTTCCTCTGGTTAAAAAAATTTAATAATAAAAATAAATTTATAAAAAAATAGAAAAATAAAAATAAAATAGAAAAACGTAAAAAATATATATTTATTTAATTTTGCTTTTTATATCTTTGCGCCAAAATATTAATAACCTGTTTTGCTGCTTCTACAGACTCCAATAATAACAGCGAAGATTTGGCATCATTTTGTGCTAGACTTTTTTGACAATTATTTAATTGCTGTAAATAAATTGCCTGATATTCTGGTTGCTGCTTTAAATTCTCTTCCAATTTTGTGATACATGTCATATGACCTCCTAAAAAGAAAATGGAATATGAACAGAATTACCATCGCGATTTAAATCTAATCCAGTAAAATCGATGTAACTTACAACATAACCATTGTCCAACTGGCTATTATATTTAAGTCGTATACCGTTACTTAACTCAACAAACGGTGCTTTGCTATTACCCCCATAACTGACAACCTGACCAGGCAGATAATCACTTAAATTTTCGCGCACAGGGATATTTTCAATTCGTACATCCATCTGCTGCCCTGTTGAAGCGGAAAGTGAAGCAACAAGTTGATGTATTTTCTGTTCTTTATTCTGGTCGTTCAAACCGGTGATGATGATGCTGTTTTGCCGAGATTCAACCATCAAGCCACCTAATAATCCTTTATTACGTAATGTATTGATTAATTGCTGACTAAAACCACCAACTGCATTGTTCACCTGCCAATGACGTAAGCCATTTAATTGTCCAAGCTGTTGGGTAACATTATCCCATTGCTTACCAGACTGGATCGCGCCTGAAATAAGAATATCGCCTGCTGCTTTACCGGTTGTCACTTTCGCTTGCAAATAACCATTAGCGACCAGAATTGACTGCACATTTGCCACAAGTTGATCAATACAGATAGTTTTGTCACGAAAACGAATACCACGTAATTTCAATTCATTTTCTAGTCGTGACAAAGCAATAAAATTTTTACAATAGCCACTCAATGTTAACCCACCATTACTATCCCATTGTGACTGGATTTGACCTAATTCCGGTGCCAACAGTTGCTGTTTTAACCAAATATGTGGATCAAACAGAGTACTGGACGACGGAGGTAATAACAGTACAAATAAACTTGCCAGCAAGACAAAGATTGAAAATCCGCTCCACAGTAATAAACTCCACTTGGCTTTGCGGGCAAGTTTGGTTTCAGGTAATGGGCGCCATTGTAATGATTCATCCGCTCGCCCAACCATGAAACCGATACCGGCTAGCACAATGACTTGATTTAGCGGAAATGTCATGGGGCCAGTCTGCTCCCCGCCTTCAACTAATACCGTCATGGGCTGATTAAGCGTAATACCTTGTGGCTGTACCGTCAGTGACAAAGAGGAATGACCCGTCAATGGTGCAATAATGTCACCCTCGATACCCATGGTCAGATCACCTTCAGGCAAAAATAATTCTCGCCCTTGCATCGGACCATTTAACCATAGCAATTTATAATCGCTTGCCATGATTAGCCTCCTTGATTGATAGGCTCTGCTTTAATTAAAAACAGACGTATCACACTCTGTTTACTACGATCTTCACTGCGGAACAAACCGCCAACCAGTGGCAAATCCCCTAATAATGGGATCTTATTTTGCACCGTTTGGTCTTTATCTTGGACAAAGCCACCGAGTAATAAACTTTCACCCGTATTTAGAGTTGCCTGTGTTGCTATCTCTGAATTCTGGACTTGTGGTAATGGCTCACTATCATTAATCGCCTTCGCTTGCTGACCATCTTCGATATTGAGTGATAACATCACTTTTTTACGACCATTGCTATCAATCAGTCTGGGGGTCACACGCAGTAATGAGCCAGCGGTAACCGATTCCAGTTTTGCTACCTTATCGCCCTGTAATTTAGTATAAAAAGTAATATTTTTATCTAACACGGCTTGAACATTATTAAGTGTTACCACCGATGGACGAGAAAGTATTTTCGCCTTAGAGGTCTTCTCTAATGCATTCAAACGCACCATAAAATTGCCGGTATTGCCAATTACGGTGGAAAAATTATCACTGCCTGATGTACCTTGGTTAAAAGAAATCGTTCCACCACCAATTTTGGCATTAGCCGACCAGTCAATACCTAACTGATTAAAATCTGACGCATCGACATCAATAATCGATACAGAAACTTCAATCATGGTTGGTGCGATATCAAGCTGTTTAATCAAGGTGCTATAAAGCCCCATATCGTGCTTATTACTGCTAACTACCACCGCATTCTGCCTTGGATCGGCGGCAAATGACGTTATATCTTGTTGCGCATTTACGCCATTGGCATTCGTTTGATTCATCTGTTTCAGGACACTGACAATACCCGGCACGGTTACGTTTTGTTTACGATATTGATAAACGGTGTCCGTCGCTGAAGCATATTTAAGCGGGAAAATGCGTATTAAACGCTGCGTCTGAATGTTTTGTTTCGCTTCTTGATCAATCTGATTAATAAAGCGAGTGACTTTATTGATACAGTCTGGCACGCCATATACTTGTAGCGCATTCAATCCATTAATTGCTTTAACTTCACAACTATTTTTATCTAAAAAACCCGCTTTCCCCATATAGTTCAACGCACGTTCAGTGGATAAAGCACTAAGAGAAACAACTTGATTGTTCATTTCCTGTGCTTTATAAGCATGTAATACATCACCATCGTAATACCACACTAAGCCATACTGATGTGCTAAAAATGCCAGGATCTCCTTCGGTGTTTTGTTCTCAATGCGGCCACTGAAGGTATCATGTATCTGTGGACTAATAACCACCGGAATGCCATAGGAATTACCAATATCTCTTATTACCGATGCTAGCGGTGTCCCACGGCTGACATAAACGAAGGGTTCACTATCCTGCCAATGAATGGAAGAAATTGATGCCGCCTGCGCAACCGTGGTGGTTAATAAAAATAAGCAACAGAGTTTCTTTTTCATCTTTTTATACTCCGATAGCGCAATGCTGGTGATGTCACAGGTTGACACAAACCCTCTTCCAAAAATTTAGCAAATGCCAGGTGACCACAAATAGATTCAATAAGTAGGTTATCATCAATATCTTTACCGTAGGCTTGCCAGAGCACCCAATAAGAACCTCGATAATTTAGCCCCATATTCCGTCCTTCTGAACAGCTAACAAGCACTAAACTTGCTTGTTGATGCCATATCTTGCTGTCAGGAGGCATTATCTGAACACCAACAGTGGCACCAAAAGAAGATGATAACCATTGTGCATTTCTGCCCGCACAAATTGCGTTCCAATTGCTTTCTGTTTTTTCAACAACTTCAAACAATCCAGTTGCTGTAAATCTCTCTATCATCGTCTTGTCACCTTTTTTATCTGTTAACAAGTATGAGTAATACAATATCTTTGTCGTATCAGGTAAATACCTTAATCTCATTGTTAGCTAAACAGATTAACAATAAATAGAGAAATTAGAGTAGATTCTTAACCGCAATTTGCGTTATTGTTAACAAATTGTATGTATGTCTTTGTGCATACGTTTTAGGATAAGAGAGCAATTATGAATACACATTGGTGTTCGTCCTTAGTGACTAAACTCACCTTTGCCTTTATTTCGGTACTGATTAGTTTATGGATACTGATCGAAGTAAATTCTTATAACAATATCTATAGTGGTGCCATACAACATATTCTTATGACCTATCACCAAACCAGTGAAATAAGGGCTCATTTGAATCGGAATCTATTTAAACAGGCAATTACTGACATTCAACAATTAGAACATCGTATTAGTGAATCTCAGTTCGAATGCCTACATTTTCCAGATCAACATGAATTAGTTGCTCGGCAAATTAATATTGGCCATCATCACATGGAAACAAATATGACCAATCTATGGGCGCTACAAACTTTTGGCACCTCAGGTCAACAAAGATATATTGATACATTTATTATTGAACCAGGTAAGAGTATCGCAATTTATGCACTATCCACGATTGAACGGAATAATTTAACCAAACGAATAGCTGAAATTTCAGCATTAGCAAAGCAACCAACAACCGATGGTTTTCGTTGGAGTGAACCATTTTACGATGCCGCTAGCAAACGTAGTTATGTATTGATGAGTTACACGCCACCATCACAAAAACCTAATCATCAACAAGTGGGTTTTGTAATTGATATCAATGATATGTTAGATGTCTCTAATATTTATCATGCCAGTGATATCAACTTTTTCCTTACTCCCAAAGGCGTTCTATCCTTTAACAACGAGTTAAATATCTCGCAAAAGGAGATGGCCGATATCAAAATGCTAATGCTAACTTATACTCATCTGTTAGGATCGCTGTATGGCATTGATATTGGCCATTATTATGCTATATCAGAACAAATCGATGGCCCAAATTGGCAGCAAATTACATTAATCCCTAAAGCGCGTATTAAGCAAATTGCCTATACTCCTTTTGTCCATGAATTGAAATGGTCATTATTGTCATTTGCTATTATGACCATTGTGATGTTGTGGATTTTATGGCAATACCTGGCAAAGCCGATTCGTCACTTTGTTAATATTATTAAACAAGATGTGCAACCGACCTTTAATCGCCGTTTACCTGAATCACGTAAAGATGAACTTGGTGATATTGCTCGCGCTTATAACGCACTACTTGATACGATCAAACATAGTTATGATGAATTAGAAAACAAAGTTGCAGTGCGTACTATTGAACTGACTGAAGCCAAACAATTGGCTGAACGGGCTACAGCGCGTAAAAGTGAGCATCTTACTACTATCAGCCATGAACTCCGTACACCACTTAACGGCATCACCGGATCATTAGAATTATTGCAAACTACGCCGCTTTCCGAAAAACAAGCTAATTTACGTAATACCGCCTATACCTGTGCTAAATCGTTGCTCAGCATTATTAACAATATCTTAGATTTTTCTCGCATTGAAGCCGATCAAGTTGAATTAAACCTTCGCCGTTACCCGATCCTAAAAATTGTCGATGATGCAATGGTAACTATTCAGCCCCATTTAATAGATAAACCGGTTAAATTACACTGCATAGTCAATAATGACGTGCCAGAATCTTCAAATTTAGATTCATTAAGAGTGCAACAGATTCTAGTCAATCTTTTAGGTAATGCTGCCAAATTTACTGAACAAGGCCATATCATACTCACGATTAAAGTAGAAAAAAATCAGCTCTGTTTTTATATAAAAGATACCGGCCCGGGCATAAAAGAAGAGGATCAGGCATGTATATTCCAACCTTTTGTGCAGTCATCACACTATAAAGTTGGAACAGGGCTAGGTCTTTCTATTTCTGAGAAAATCGCCGTTATAATGGGTGGAAATATTACTCTAAAGAGTGATTATGGCTTTGGCGCTACCTTCATATTTCGTATGCCTTTACTCGAACCAAGTTCACCCATGTGTTTACAGCCAGAACCTATCGTTGCCCCGCATAAACTACATGCACAAATTGCTTTGTGGGGTGGCCAAGCTAAGGAAGGAAAGAATCCATTACTAGAAAATGAAGGGTTAACCTACTTGCCATGGCGATTATGGAAGCAGTTGTATGAGATCCAACACGGTATTTCATTGCCCTCTTCATCAATGCTATTCAAAACGATCATACCTTGGAAGTTGAAAATCCTGTTAGTCGATGATGTTGCTACTAACCGTGATATTATTAGCCAAATGCTCATTGAACTTGGTCAAATGGTTTATACCGCGGACAGTGGTAGAGCTGCGCTTAAACTGGGTAAAAAACATATTTTTGACTTGGTATTAATGGATATACGAATACCAGACATTGATGGTTATCAAACCACTCGATTGTGGCGTAAAAGTAATGTTATTCTGGATACTGAATGCCCAATCGTGGCACTTACCGCAAACGCTAATCCAAGCGAACATGAAAAAACAATATCGTTAATGAACGGCTATTTGACTAAACCCGTGTCTCTCGAGCAATTAGCCCAATGCATTGAGATGGCAGCCGAAATCCAGATCGATCGCGATATGCAACCTGAAGTTAACTGCGATAATGCAGAACCGATCATGAAATTTTCTGAAGATGAATTTAATCAACGGCTAGCTCAGCACTTTTCTGATATGATCAAACGTACCCAACATTGCTTACAAACACGTAATTGGGAAGATCTACGAAACATTTTACATAACATAAAAGGTAGCGCAGCCCTTACCGGTTTTGAGAGCATAGCAAAAACTGCAGCAGAGTTAGAAAAACGTCTCGAATCACAAGGACATTTTTCTAGTGATGAACTTGAGGTGTTATTAATCGCACTAGAATATAATCAATCACTGATTCATCATGGCCCGTAACAGGGCCAAGCTGTTAGAAGCCCATCCTGTGCGCCCATTTCATCAAATCTGCTACATTATGCGCATCGAGTTTCCTCATAATATTCATTCGATGAGTTTCGACTGTTTTCAAGCCGATCACTAATGCTTCTGCAATATCACGATTACGCTTGCCCTCGAAAATAAGTTTAAGTACCTGTTTTTCTCGATGGGTTAATACCGGAATATCCCCATTTTCGACTCCTTTTAACGCAACAATTTTTGCTGCATCCAAATTAGGATCGATGAAAAACTTACCTCTACCGACACTTTTAATTGCCGCTATCAGTGTACTTTTAGAGCCATGTTTTAATACATAACCATTAGCGCCTGCATCAAGGGCATCCCGAGCTTTTCGCTCTTCTTCAGAAGCTGTCAATACAATCACCATTAATTTTGGCCAACGTTTTCTTAATTGACGAATAGCTTCAACACCACTCATGCCAGGTAAGCTAAGATCCATTATCACTAAGTCTGGCTGCAATTTTAGACATGCATCATATACACCAAGACCATCAGTAACAAATCCAACTAATTCCAGATCGGAGTAGGGGGCAAGACAGCTTTTTAAGCCATCAAAGATCAAGTCATGATCATCCACCACAACGATCTTGATTCGTTTCAAATCCCCAGTAATCATTTAACTTCCCCATCTTGGTTTCTGTCACACTTGATACTCTAAATTCATAACCTCAAGCGATGGAGGAAACTACTTTAACAAGTAAAACAATGCAACTTATTATTCATTATAATGCTTATCATTCCTACAACTAAAAGAGTGATAAGTTTCAAATTTTTATAAACAATTAATCAATCATCACTATCGTAACGGAGATCCATTACTAAGCGCAATAACTCAGCGACCGGTTCAAACAAGCTCTCTGGGATCATTTGTCCCGTCTCGACTTGTTGAAACAGCGCGCGCGCTAATGGGATATTCTCAACCATTGGGATACCTGCTTTTTCAGCAAGTTTCACAATATGCAAAGCCATATTATCTTGAAATTTTTCAACAACTTGAGGTAATGGAGTAATGCCAGGTTGGTAATAAAGACAAACGACAATATGGGTTGGATTACGAACAATCACTGTTGATTTTCTTACATTCGCAACCACTGAATTACTCGCTATTTCTCGTTGTATTTCACGACGCTTTTGCTTAATTTGAGGATTACCTTCTGTATCTTTAAACTCTCGTTTTGTATCCTCCTTCGACATTTTTAACTCTTTCATCACATGATAATATTGAAATCCGTAGTCTGCTATGGCAAACACAATATAACAAACTAAGAATCCTCCCCATAACCATTGAATTAGTGTAAAAGTTACCATTACACCACAGTCAATACCACAAGTTGGCAGATATTGGAATAGGTTAACATAATAATCTAGTAAATAATAAAAAACCAAAGTGAGTACAATAACCTTTAAAATATTCTTTCCAAACTCAAATAGATTTTTCATGGAAAAAATCTGTTTAGCATTATTAATAATATTCATTTTATTAAAACTAAATGCCAAACTTTTGTGCGCCCAAATTGGCCCAGTTTGAACAATACAGCTTAAGCTGATTGTTACAATTAATACCACCAGCAAGCCAACCATAAAACGCAACAACAGCATTATAAAGGAACCAATAATTGTTTTAGCCGCGACATCGATCGGTAAAGAGAGTGAGCGGACAGTTAAAATAACCAATTCGCCTATCGCATTAAATAAAGCATGCCCTTCCACAATTAAATAACCGAGAATAACTGCCATTTTTAATACCGTCACTATTTCATTACTTTTAATGACTTGTCCTTTTTTACGTGCCTCATTTATCCGCTTTTGTGTAGGCTTTTCCGTTTTTTCAGCCATTAATATCATCCCCGCCAAAGTTGGAATAAAGTTGAAACTTGTTTTTCAAATAGCTGGATCTTCATAAAATAGTGATTAAACGCAAAATACATACTAACCAGAAGAAGAAAAACAACTAATACGCTTTTGATTGGCATAGATAGAAAAAACACATTAAGCTGCTCTACCGAACGATTTATCAATCCTAATGCAACATCAACTAAAATCATCACCACCATGGCAGGCATAGCAAAACTCATACAGAGTTCTAACATCATATGCCACTGTTGCTGAATAAATAACAACATTGAAGCATTAAATGATAACGGTGCATTTGGCGGTAACACATTATAGGAATGATAAAGCGCAGTGAGTAACGCATTGAAACCACCAGAAACTAAAAATAGGACACTCAATATTTGGGTAAATAACATGCCAAAAATTGAAGATTGTAATCCCATTAAAGGATTTAAGATGGTTGACATAGAGGCGCCGCGCAGAGTATCGATAATAAATCCTGCCATATCAATAGCCCAAAAAGGGATGGCTGCGCAAAAACCGAGCACTAGGCCAATAAGCAACTCTTCACTGTATAGAAACACTAACTCTGTTACAGTTTGATGAGTGAAATCGATTGGCATAGTCTTGATTATTGGAGCTATAGGTAAAGCAAACACTAATACCAAGCTGTTACGAATCAAACTACTACCCATAGCTCCCCCTTTAAATAGCGGCAATAATAGTAACATGCCTAGGGGTCGCATCATGCTCAATGCCAACCAAGGCATCATTTGCATTAGGCTATTCATCTAATCCTCTTATTTACCTATTTGATCAAAAGATAAAATAGCGTAGTTAAGTAGTGCACTTCCCATCCAGTGGTAACTTACCGCCAAGGTAATACATACAGCGACTAATTTAATTAAAAATTGCAATGTCTGGTCTTGGATTTGTGTGAGCGCTTGCAATATACTCACCAACAACCCAGTGATTGATGCCACTATCACAATCGGTAATGAAAGCAGCAGCACGATCCATAACAATTCGGAAGTAAAATGAATTATGGTGGACTCATTCATGAAAAAGACACCATCAATTGACCGATAAGTTTGTCCCAGCCACCCATTAAAATAAAAATTAATAATTTAAAGGGAAGCGCGATTGTCATCGGGGAAACCATCATCATCCCCATTGCTAATAAAACATTAGAAACAATAAGATCGATCGCAACAAACGGCAGATAAATTAGAAAACCAATTTTAAATGCAGCAATCAGTTGACTCATGGTAAATGCAGGAACCATGACTAATAAAGAGTTAGGAGATAATGAAGTTTGATATTGTTTAGGCCAAATTTTATAGCCTATTTGGGTAAAAAATTTAATTTGTTCTTCGCTGGTATTTTTTTTCAAAAAATCTTTATATGGCGCGATAACCGAGGAATCTATTTGTTCCATTGAATTAACCGAATTCCAATCAATCGGCTGGACTTTAATATTATCACGAATGGCAAAACCAACTGGTGCCATAGTAAATAAAGTTAATATTAATGCCAAACCATAAATAGCCATATTAGGCGGAATTTGCTGTATACCTAACGCATTGCGTAACATTGATAAAACAATCGAAATTTTTAAAAATGAAGTTCCCATTACTGCAAACAAAGGCATTATGGATAAACAAAAAAGCACTACAATTAATTGCATCGGATTATTAAATAACGACATAATACCTCCACTCACTCTATAGAAATAGAGTATCTATGGTACGATGAAGCGAAAATATCCGGTAAATACCTGAGAACAGTTAAAGAAAAAATAACTGTTTTATAAAATTCTGGAAAACTATTTGCCTCAATAAATGATAATTATTTACCACAAGTTATTTAGAATGATATATATTTTTCATTAATTTGTTAAACAACATACTGGTTATGTCAAACAAAGTCCAAATATATTTTATTGAATAACAAAAAAACATATTTTAAATATATTTTTAACATAAATATAAAATTTATTTTCCATAAAAAAATGAAACTGCAACTTATTTTAAAATAATTCTCTTATAAGCTTGTCGTCAATTTTTTATTGTTCCTATATTCTTTAAATACAGCCATTTAATTTTTTGATCAGAACGCTATTCTATATCGTGAACTTGTTATATAACAATAGAATTATTTTCTATAAAATGGCCTTATCACTATAAAAATGAGGTAAATAATATTAATATTTGATGCAAACATTTAATTAATCTACTTCAGCAAAATTTTCCTCCTGTTTTTATCTTTGAAATGAAATTTTATAAAATCTCAGTAGTTTACTGGATATAACTGTATAAATTCAGCTGCTAAATTCACTTTGCTATATCATGGAGCAAAGTTGTTTATTAATAAAAATAAATTATACCTAGGGAAATTATAATGTCATTTATTCTTTCAACACCCAATAATCCCTTAACAATCAATGACTCCAGGCTTAATGCAGTTAAAGCAATTAAAGAAAAGTCATTAAAACATAAAGGGAAAATTAATGTTTATAAAAAATGCAATAAATATATCAATAATATTAACGTAATCATGATTGATACAAATAACACATTTAAAGGATTATCAAAATTAGAACAATCTGTTTTTAAGAAAAATAAATTAAAAGTATCTGAAGTAACTGAAACATTTATTATCAATAACCCACCAACTAATCAAATAAACATTCCAAAAAATAACCCGGTCGAAGCAATAGCAAAACTCGATGCTGAAATTACGTTACAGTATGCCAATTTTCAAAGCTTGACCAACTTAGCTTCATTATCAGAAGAACTTGCTAATATGTATCATCAGATATATTTACAAAAGGCAATAGAGATAAAAAAAGTAGAAGACATTAAATTAGAAGCGATAATAGAAAAGCAAAATATTAATGAACTAAAAAGCCATTTACAAAAATTACACATTTATAATAGAAAATTACAAGGAATAATTATTCACAATCTGGAGCTATTGCCGACACCTTTAGAGAGAACATTACCATTATTAACTAATAAAAATGCAACCGCCATTATTAAAGATGCTATTATCGAAGCCAGCCGCCCACCTAAAAATATATTCACTCGATTAACTAAATTTATTTTTCCCAAGTGGTATGAGCAACAGCAAAAAGAGATATTGAGCTATGAAGTGAAAATTGGGAAATTGCATAATTTAATTTTACGTTTGCAAAAAATAAAAGGCTTCGAAGATGTTGCCACAGCCGCTTGGCTACACGCAATGGTGCGTCAACTATTTCTGCAAGCAACCCCAAAGCCTTATCCATTTGATCCTTTAAAATTACTTTCACCTGAGCATCGATTATGGTGTCAAAAATTAAAAATATGGGGAATTATCTCTTAATTATTGCTATTACTCGTGAACGTCTAATAAGTCAGGATACAAACCTGCCGTGTTAATCTAAAACTTATTGGTGATTTTTAAATTGGCTGATATCCCAACTGAATACCAGATGACATAGCTGCTGGAAAATAATAAAACATGCAAAATAGAACATTATCGTATATTAGGCTATTCTCCAGCCATGATGGCGCAGCCTACACAAAAAAGGCAAATTAACCAAGATTAACAGGCATAATAACCAGGGGGAAAGTTAATATTTCCCCCTTTCACTAGTTAAATTCACTGTGATCTTATGCAATAGATTAATACTATCCTCCTGAGTAACCAATTACAGCTATTGTTCTGCTATATCATACTATTATCAGATAACGCTATGGTATCAGCTTTGACCAGATCATTATGATCATTTAAACGCCGATTAACCGCTGCCCGAAAAGTGTCGGTATAGTAAAATAGTGTTTCTAAGGTTTGGCTATCACCACAAAATCCTCCCTTTTCAATCCGCCAACAAACGCGTAAAGCCGGCTGATAGCATAATAAAGCGAATACCCCTTTCATCCGATGCACATGTAGTGACAGCGCTTCCTCATCAATCGACGTTGATCTTAAATTATGTAGTGTGGCCAGATCTTGTTCTATTCCTTCCAAAATTGCTTGGAGTAATTGATATTCTTTCTGTTTATCACCGCTAGCCAAGGCACTGATACCATCAAAACTGAGTTCATTTTGTGAATTAACTCGCTGATAATATAGAGCAATTTCCGATAATAAATGATCTTGTGTTAAAGGTTTAACCAGTACACCATCCATACCCGCAGCCAGGCACAGTGATAGCTCTGAACTAAATGCATTTGCAGTACACCCCAGAATAACTTGGGCCGGCAAGTTCGTTGCGCTGATGATGCTCTTAATACTTTGGTTAATTCATAACCATTCATCACTGGCATCTGACAATCCGTTAATACCATATCAAAATAATTTTCTTCCACCAGCGTTAATGCTTGCTCAGCACCTTCAGCAAGGGTTACCCGATGTTGGGAAGAAGCCAATTGTAGAGATAGCACTTGCAGATTGGCTGGTAGATCATCTACTAATAAAATATTGAGTGATTCCTGCTAGATAATACTGGTAGGAGAAGCTTCCTCTTCTTGCAGCTCACTCTGTTTTAACGGTAAATTCATATGTGCCAATGTGCCACCACCAGGAGCTGCTTCTAACGTGAGCGTGCCATCCATTAGCGCCATTAATTGGATTGATATGGGTAATCCTAACCCTGTCCCCCTTGAATCCGCTTCTACTTGGACATAAGGCTGTAAAATTTCACTATACATATGTTCTGGAATACCACAACCGGTATCTTGCACATATAAGGAGAGCATTTCCGTTGCACTATCAGTTGTGCGTTGTATCCATGCCCTTAACGTGATAAAACCTTCATCAGTGAATTTAACTGCATTACTGAGCAAATTATTGATCACTTGAGTAATCCGGGTCGCATCAAGTAGATAATAATTTTGCTTGGGGATAGTTAATTCAAGCGTAAAACCTAATCCTTTATCCTGTGCAATGGCACAAAAAGGTTCTGCACACTGTTCCAACAAGGCATACAAAGCAACCGGCTGTAAATTCAATGTCACGGTGCCAGATTCAATACGGGTGAAATCCAAAACATCACCTATCACACCCAGTAAAGAGTTAGCAGCCCGACTGGCGGTATGCAAAGGAACATTTTCCGGTAATTGTCTGACTTCTAATTCCAATATACCAATGATGATATATAATGCCGTGCGGATCTCATGGCTAATATACGCTAAAAAAGCCGATTTTTCATTACTTGCTCGTTTCGCTTTATCACGTTCTGTGCGTAATTCTCGCGCCAATAATTTTCGCTCGGTAATATCAAACCAGCCACCAATTATACCCTGTACAATTCCTTCTGCATCACGGTAATGCTCTAACCATAAATAGACTTCTCGCGTTTGACCTTGAATAGAAATCGAACAATCAGAGAAATAGGCGGGTGCACCAGATAAACAACTAAGAAATTGAGTAAATATTTCTACTTCATCATCGGGTCGAAAAAAACCTTGTGAAAATAGCGAATGACCAATGATCCTCTGGTGTGGCAAATCCCCCATCTCATGTAAAAACCATGGATTGGCAGCAGTAATATTCATGATAGGATCACAGACAAACATTGGAGCTGGGATCGTATTGAATAAGGTTTCCCAATAAGCTAATGAGTTCTGTAATGCGATTTTTGCCGCTTTACGCTTTCTTATCTGGCGCGTTAACCAACTACCCCAAAAAATTGAAGTAATTGAGATCATTGATAACAAACTACCCCAAAGAATTATCCAAGAGGAAAGACGTAATACACTGTAAGAGGTGAAAAAAGTGACCGGTGATAACCATTTCTGATGTAAATAACGCAGATCTTTTGGCGATAACGCATCTATTGCTTTATTTAAAATATTAACTAAGGGCGCATAATCAGCAACCACAGCATACCTGGCATGTAATAAATCTCTGTTAAGTGAGTTGATTAAAATAGAATCACCATAACGACTTGACTGAAGATAGTTGGCACTGACAAAATTATCTAACGCCGCATCTGCCGCGCCAGCTAGTACCATTTCAATGGCCTTCTCCATACTTTCAACTTCAATCAACTCAATATCCGGCTCATGATCAAATTCTGTCAATAATATGTGACCACATACCACTACAATTTTTCGATGACGTAATTGCTGCAGACTCTTAGGTGCATTGCGGTAATTGCGCGTGATCATCACCCATTCAAAAGAACTATATGGATGAGAAAAAAGTAACCACTTTTTGCGTTGTTCATTACTCACTAATGACAACGCCATGTCTGCATTACCCTGCTGTAAATTATCGATAATATCGGCTGAATTATCGACGGTGACCAAATTAAAATGTATACCTGTTTTTTCCCCGACCAGACGTAAAATATCGATATTCATGCCGATAATTTGACCATTCGCATTCTTATAGGAATAAGGTGGAGAATTGTGTTTTACCACCACATTAATCACAGGATGTCGTAACAGCAAGTTCTTCTCCTCACGGGAAAAATTAATATTTTCACTATTTAGTACCGGAACAATACCGGCGATCCAGCGTTCATAGACAACATTTTTAATGGTTTTAGACAGTTCGTTTAATGCGCGATTAACATCATCCATCCAGGGATCATTTGCACGGACAATAAAATTGTTTTCCAATGTACTGGCATAATCGACAGGATGCCAAACTAAAGAGCTAGGTAGCGAACGAAAGGTAAACTGATAAGCCATTTGTGCTTGTCCACCAATAAAACCATCAGCCTTGTCAGCTAATATTTCCTGTAATGCTTCTTGGGTTGATTTGACAATTGCAACTTCACGATAGGATTGGCGAATTTTATCCACGACTTCCCGCGGTTCTTCATGGGCAACTAATACCCGTAATTCATCCGCTTTATAATAGATTTTTTCTTTCTTTATCAGCATCACCAGCGGTTGGATTAATATAGGCTTACTTTCATTCCCTTTGCGGACTGTTGCTGATAATGAAGCGGAGGTCTGGGCTAATAACTGAATATATCCTTTATCTAATGCTTTTTTTGCCTGCTGGTAATTGTCAAAGACACGCAGTTGGATTAGTATTTTTAATAATCTTGCTAATACACTAAGATAATCTGCATAAATTCCCTCGATCCTACCATCCCAACGATAAATGACTAAAGGTTGACTTGTACAACGGACAAAACCCACGATAAGCGCTGTTGGTTTATCTTTAAAATTATCGACAAAATTTACCTTAGGCAAAAATAATCGTTGCGCTATGTTAGAATAAAAACCAATCTCTTTACCTTCAGCGGGAATTGTCTCTCCAAATGAATCATTACTCAGTGAATGACCAAACACAGGTAAAGCAAAAAACCAATACCATCCCCCAAATAAGAGGGCTATTTTTTTTCTTCTGCTCACCCACTGAGCCCCACCTGTTGCAAATAATTATATAAAGCTGCATCGTTTGGAATATTAAGCTTTTTCATTACACTCTGTTTTTGCGAACTAATAGTTTGCTTAGTGCGAAAAACTTTGGTCGCAATATCATTAACGGTTAATCCTTTTGCCAGTAAACGTATCACTTCTAACTCTTTAGGCGTTAATATCCGAGCGAGTTGATCAATAGGAGAACTGAGAAAGTCAGAACTAATATAAGGCTGTTCCTGACCCGCAGTATTATAAAGTCCTTTCTCAAGTTCACTCGCTAAACTGCTTTTATTCAGAATTGCTTTGACATGATAACGCGAAAGCATGCTGATGATATTTGGTTCATTAACCATCGTGATCACCACGATAGGTAAAGTTGGCCAATTTTTGCGAATATGACTTATCATGCGTAAACCATCCATATTTTTGTCTCCCGGCATAATAAAATCCGTTATCAACATATCTACCGGTTTAGTTTGCAGCAAAGATAGCAGCCCACTGACATGATGTGCCTCACCCACAATCTGATAATTTTCTGGCATACTAGCAAGGATCATACGTAATCCCAGTAAAAATACCGGGTGATCATCAGCAATAATAACTTTTTTACTCATAGGTCCCTCAGATCTTTTTTAACGTGAAATTTCATATAATAAACCTTCCATTTCTTTGCCCCTATCTCCTTGACGCAAAATCAATGCCAGGTGGGCTTCATTAAAACCACCTTTACCATCCGACAACCTAATTTTTAACACTTTAGGTTTGCTGCACGCTGACATCTTAAGCTGTTCAACGGCTTTTCTGTCATCAAAATGGATCCAGGCAACGAATAGCGCCCATGAGGCTGGCATAGGATAATATTGACGCCATGTTTTGAGGTTATACCAGGTAATATGCTCATCTTCTCGGCTTAATAAAAAACGATGCATAACATCTAGTTCTAAGATGCTATAAGCTAATAAGAAACGCGCTTTATAACGAAATAACACATGATATAAACTGCGTAAAAAACCAGCTAAAAATAGGGCAGGAAAGGCTAACAATACGCTACACCACTGCATTAAATCTATTATCGATTGACGTCTTATTTCATCACCTTCATTAAAACTTGGCATATTAAGTAACGGTAATAAAACAAAACCGACTGAACATAGTGATAAAAAAGCACTAAGTAGTAATAAATTACAACTCAGTGAAAGCAGAATAGTCATACTGACACTGGCTAACATTAACCAGGCAATATAGGGTGGCGATATAATAAAAATCACCGGATAAAATATCAAACTCGTTATTATGGCCATCCAAAAAAATATCATTAACCAATGTTTTGTCCGGCAAGGTAATTGAGGACTACGGCAAAAACTATAAATAACCAGAAAACTTAGCGGCAAATAATTCAATATATAGACAACTATTCTTTCCAATGGATCATATAAATCAAAGGACAGATCAGATAAATAAAATATTAAGTTGGTAATAAAACATCCTATGCTACCAACAACCACATTTATCAGAGTAAAATTAAGTATTTGCCAGGCATTACGTGGCATATAAGCAACACCATAAAAATACTGCCAAATAAATGCTGCTGCTGCCAAATAAAGGCTATCGGTCGTGGCAAATATTAAAGAAATGATTACCGAACGACCTGATAACTGACTAGCACAAAGATCTACCAGAAATTCTTTTACTAACCATAATGGCCAATAACGCGGCGGTGAAATAGATAAAAAACCAACTAAAATACCCGCGGGAAACCAAATTAATGGATAAAGACTCCCAATATTATGAGTCTGTAAACTTAATAAGGCTAATCCCAGATCAATAAAAATAAAAATTAACCAATACAGTGATATTTCCAACGTCTTCATTATATTATTCTAATTATATTGCCTATTATTTTGATAGAAATTACACCAACCAACAGATGATACCAATAAATTATTTATCTTTGGTTATTTATATTTATTACCGCTTATTTGTCTGATGATATAGCCTTGAAGCATACCCTATTATTGTGCACATCCAAATAAATTTGGGATTTATTAAGCATATCCCCAGACAGAAGACTATCAGATAATAAAGGCAATACCTGCTGCAATAATAAATTATCAATTTCTCGAGCACCACTTTCTGCTATCAAGCACTGATCTGCAAGATATTCTACCAAGCTATCAGAGTAACTCAGTAGCACCTGAGTAGCCTTCTCAAATCTTGTAACAATTTTGGCCAATTTATATTGGATAATTTTTTGTAAAATTTCACCTTCTACTGGTAAGTAAGGGATTACTTGTAAACGCCCCAGAAACGCAGCAGGAAAAAAACGTTTCAACTCAGGGTGTAAAAACTGCTGAATATCATCCAGTTGTGCTGATCGAACCGTATCCCCTTCTTTCACTCCTTGCCGCATCGCCCGCATGATTAATTCAGAACCCACATTTTAAGTTAAAATAATTAAGCTATTGCAAAAATCGATTCGTTGTCCTTCCGCGTCCTCTATTATACCTTTATCAAAAACTTGAAAAAATAGCTCCAGTACATCCGGGTGTGCTTTCTCTACTTCATCTAATAAAATCACACTATAAGGGCGTCTTCGCACCGATTCAGTAAATACGCCACCCTGCCCATAGCCTACATAACCTGGCGGAGCCCATTTTAAACCAGCAACCGAATGGGCTTCTTGATATTCTGACATATTAACGGTGATCATACTTCGTTCACCACCATACATCTCATGGGCTAATGCGATTGCAGTTTCTGTCTTTCCTACCCCTGAAGGGCCGACTAACATAAAAACACCGCAAGGTTTCCGTGGATCTGCCAGTTGCGCTTTAGCAATGCGTATTTGACGGGCAATTTGCGCTAAAGCATGATCTTGCCCCATAATTCGGCTAGCTAAGCGTTGCTCAAGATTGAGCAATACATCGCGCTCATTTTCCACCATTCGGCCTAATGGGATGCCTGTCCAACCAGAAACTATGTCCGCCACACAAGCTGCATCGACACAATCAAATACATAGGCATGTTGTTGATGGCGTACATGTAATTCACGCCGTAACGGGGCAATTTCTTTCTCATTTTCACCTGCGGCTTTGATTGCCTGCACCAGCTGTTGTTGCTGATAATATTCGGGTAATAGTGCATTTAGCGAATTTTGTAACTGCTCAATATGACGGCTGATATTTTCATGCTCAGGGGAGCCTTCGCGTAGCAGCGATTGACGTTCAATATTTCGCTGCGCCAACATTGCTCGTAGATCTTCTATAGGCCCGGGCTCACCACATTGAGAAATAGCGACTCGAGCGCAAGCACTATCGAGCAAGGTAACTGACTTATCCGGTAATTGGCGACCGGTAATATAACGCGCTGCTAACTGGACTGCTTCCGTAACTGCGCTATCTAAAATTCTTACACCATGATGTTGTTCCATCATCGGCACCATAGCACGCAGCATGGCGATAGCGACTTCCTGCGTAGGCTCATCTACTTTGATTAGTTGGAAACGACGCGCCAGGGCCGCATCTTTTTCAAAATATTTTTTGTACTCCGCTTGTGTCGTCGCGGCGATGGTACGCAGTTCTCCTCTGGCTAATGCCGGCTTTAATAAATTTGCCGCATCATTTTGTCCTGCTTGACCACCCGCGCCAATCAAGGTGTGTGCTTCATCAATGAATAAAATAATCGGTAATGGATAATTTTTTACTTCCTCTAATAATTGTTGCAAGCGACTTTCGAATTCACCTTTGATACTGGCACCAGCCTGTAATAAACCGAAATCTAGCGTAAATAGTTCTACATTTGCTAGCGCGGCCGGAATATTCCCGGCCACAATACGTTGCGCCAATCCCTCAACTAATGCAGTTTTACCAACCCCGGCTTCCCCTGTGAGTAAGGGATTGTTTTGCCGACGACGCAACAAGATATCAATCAGTTGACGGATCTCTTTTTCTCGTCCGAGTACCGGATCTAATTTATTGTCACGCGCTGCCTGCGTCAAATGGTGAGCATATTTCATCAAGGCTGATGCTTGCCCTTGAGACCTAGAGGAGGTAACAGATTGCTGCATCATCATTTCAACGGCTTTATCCAATAGCTCACCATTAATTTGCAGTGCCTGCTGGAGATATAGTGGTAATCCCTGATGCAATTCACGTTCTGCCAACAAACTCGCCAATAATAATAAGGGTGATAGTTTATCCACCTGCCAGAGTATGGTTGCATACATCCAGGCACTTTCTAACCAATCCGTCAACAAAACAGAAAAGACTGGCGCTCGATGACATCCACTACGCAATTGAGCTAAAGACGATTGACAGGCTTCTAATAACTTCAATGCATCACCATTAGCGTGATAACAGAGCTGCTCCACTAATTGGGTCTGTTTTTCTAATAACATTAGTAGTAAATGCTCACTTTCTATCTCATGGTGGGTGTGACTAACCGCTAAACTGGCTGCACTATCCAGACACTCACGTGCCGGCAGCGAAAGGTTATTAATAATCTGTTTTAAATTACTGCTCACGAATTATTCCTTATTTCATACCACAAAGTAGTAATTTCTAATGGTAACGATGACAACGAACCCTTTACGGGTATCGCTGGCGCATTTAAATTCAGTAATTGCTGATCTAAGTGTTGCAGTTGTTGTTGCTTATCCCTTTGTTGTTTCTGCTGCTGTGACCAGTGTTGGTATAGTGACAACGCCTCTGGCGCACCCTCTAACAAATAACGTACCGTGATACGTTTAATGCCTAATGATGTTAATGCGGTATATTGGTGGGTAAAATCTTTCGCATTAAAGATCAATTCTCCTTGAGATAGGGTTCGAATAAATCGCACCATATTCTCGGCTCCACTATAAATTTGCGTCAACTGAAAGCCTGGAAAATCGATATCAATTTTTATGCGTTGCCACCATTGCGGATGCCAACGCATGGTAGCGCTATCATTAAAATTGATACTATTGATTCGCTGAATTTGTGGCTGACAATCTAAACTAATGCGACTACCGATGGGTAAAACTTGTGCCTGCCGATTGGCACTTGCTGGCTGACTCGTAAAGGTTAACATTGCCCATTGACTGTGCTCAGGATCTATTTCCCCATCCTGTCGAGTTTGTAATAATTCACGTTTCTCCTGTAACCGTCTACGAATATCTGCACTGGCTGGCGCTAAATCATTAGGTCGCACAATCTGATGAATAAAATGCAAAAATGCCTCATTAAGCGGAAAATTAATACCAGCTAGAGAACGACGTGATATTCCTTGGCCATTGATATTCAATGCATAATTAGCATGTTGCTGGATAAAACGCTTACTATAATCAGACAAGCGCGCCATTTGTTCTGTTATCGTTAATAGCTGATGATCATTGGCATTACTCATTGGCCAAATGACCTGGCTGTACCACTGCTGTTGTAATTTCTCAGCCGCACTAAAAAACGCAAAGCGCACTAACAAACGCTTATCCCCCTGCCATAAATGCCGTAATAGTGGTTCAAGTTGCGCCATGTTTTTAACCTGCAGTGGCTGCCACCATAAATCAAATTGATTAGCGAGTAAGCGTGAATTGCCGTTTTGCTGATCATGCTCTACGCCAAGAGAAATTTTCACTAGCTGTTCTGCTTCATTATCTCCCAACAAGGCATATTGAACAGTTTTTTGTAACATTTGACGCCAGGCTTGATAACGAAATAGCGCGTGTTGATCAACACGAATAGAGATTGGCGGTAACCGACCAAACTTAGTTTGGATAAATCGACGCCAAACACTCTCTTGCATTGACAACTGCTGCAAAAAATTGCTTTCTGGTAAGTAGTTATGTAATTGCCACAAAGACAATTGATCCCTTAGCCAAGATTGTTGCTCTGGCTGTGGGATGGGTTCACTTTCTATTGCCAGGCGATTAAAAAAGCGCAGATAAGGACTCGTGTTTTGCGCCGTATCAAGCATTAATTGTTGCCAATTACTTTTACCGCGGATGTAACTTTCTGCTTGTGGCATCGCCTGTGCCAAAGTTAACCAAGCGGACTGATATTGTTGATGATAGTTGCTGATAAACTGACTTCGCCGCTGGGAAAAAAGGGTGGCATCATTAACGGCTAAGGCTATTTCATCCAGTAATGCCTGTAATGCTTTTTCGCCATTTTGGGTATAAATTGCCTTAACTTGGACTGACAATTTTTGTTGATCGCTGCCGTCAATCGGCCAAAAATCAGCCAGGGTAACTTTGTCAGCATTATTAACAATATTATCATCCAGCAACCATGACCAATGGTTATCTTTTTCTAGTAGTTGCTGTAACACAGACCGCCACTGAGATAATGCTTGCTGCGCTTGGCCGGTACGATACTGCGCTAAACGTATGGCAATATACTCGTTCTGTGATACAGCAACCGTCCTCCCCAGAAGTTCGCTGGCCGACCAGGTCGGAAGTTGCCGCAATTGCGTTAAGCTGGCACCTTGACTCATAGCCTGCTCACTATTAATAAAACGAGCCAAATTGAGAATAAGATGGCGCTTTTGTTGATAACTACTGTTAGCGAAACGGGAAGCCAGATTATTAATGATTGGGTTAGGATAATAATTTATATCTGTTAACGGATATAAATATTGTTGCGCAAGATATTGCCGCAACAGATAACGCAGCGGTGAAAATAGATCTATCCCGCGCTCCTGCCATGCCTCTGCCTGCTGATAACGCTCATAACGACAAACCAAAGTACTGTTTGAAGGGTCGCAAGCTAACTGAAGCATATCTTTATAAGCGACCCATAATGATCGCGCACCACCAAAGAGTAAGCTAAAAATTAATAAACAATACAAAGCGCGACGCTGCCAAAAACGAGCGTTAAGCAAGGGCTGTTTCTTGCTTTTTTGATCAGGCAATATTTTTTCTAGCAGTTGCTGACTAAATAAACTTTTCGCCCCAGGTTCATTATCATTATTTTCTGTTGCGGCAAAAAATAAACCGCATAATAAACTATGTTGCTGATAATGATCAGGTTCAAATAGAGCCTGCAAATATTCTTCCAGCGCCGGCTGTAACTGCCTTATCTGTGCGGGCAATATCAGTAACTCGGCCGGTGGGGTAATCCGATAATCATTTAATTGGCACAGACAGGTGATCTTTAACGCCTGAATAACTGAATCCAACGTGCGATCTACCGCGCCAATATAATTACCTGTTACCCCTTGGTCAATCATGCCGCCCAACACCTGCTGCCGCTGCTGTTCGGACAATTGACGGCTCCATATGTCAAATCCAGGTAAGCACTCACTATGAGTTACTAGCAGCCATACCGATAAACGATAACCCAAGCGTTGTTGTAAAATTGCTAATTGTTCACGCATCAAGCGCGCTGTCTGAAAACGCACTTTACTATTAGCCTGCAACAATAAATTCATGGGTACACAAAGGACGATACCGGTTGGCGGTCGAACCTTGGAAAACCAATAAGTTAAGCGTTGCCAAGCCTGGCGATACAATGGTTTATCCGTTGAAAAATAACTAGACATGACCAGATACATAGCACGTCGAAAAAACCACCAGCGACAACTAAATTGCCGTTCATTTACCGAATGACTATCCAAGCCTGCCAGTGAAGGAATTTGACTATTGGCTAATAATCCTTGTTGGCCAGCCTCTTGCGTGCCTAATACCACAAACCAGGGTGGAGCATATTCTCGCCATATTAACCGCCAGCGTTTTTGTATGCCTGCACCATGCTTCCAGTGATGCCATAACTGACGTTCCAGCCGGTTTCTGCCATAGCGTTTTTTTACCAGTTGCTGTTTTAGCCATCTTTGTGTTCTGGGGATGACTAATACACTGACATAGATTATTAGCAGAGCACATAAACAGCCTAAAAATAACCATAGTGCCATTAATGTTGGCCATGACCACCAGGCAACCAGCGCAAAACACAAACATAAGAGACCTATCAGCAGTAATAATATACCGACGATGCAAAAAAACTTTTTCATTCCTACTCTCTTATTTCTCAAGTAGCAAGATTAAAAAGGCAAACCGAAGCAAGCAAGTACAAAGCTAATATTATGCTGATAGCAAGACAGCGTTCCCATGCTTGGCTCATCAGAGGTTGAGCATGACTATCTGAATGACTGAGCATTGCCGGCATCAAACGCAAATTTTTATTGATCATAAATTGGCGCAGTTGATTGGGTAAATTATCAATCTCCTGATCAATCAGATGTTGTAACGCCTTTTCACCATCGGTTGCATAACGGCCGCGAAAACCACACAGCAAACAGCAAAGATAAACCAGCCTGGCTTGAAAGCGATCGACTGACATCGACTTTAAACGTTCAAAAAAGGTTAATCCACCTAAGGTAGAGTCATAACTTAGCTGCTGCAGCGATGAAAGGCGCCATTGTTCAAGCCATTCAGCCCCAGCATTCAATATCATTTCATCGACCCAAACCAACACGGCAAAATGTGCATCGTCTATATCTTGTTTGTCATAACCCTGCATCAATGCATTGTTTTGTGCCTTCACTAACATCATTTTTACCGTTTCTCGTAATGCATCGCTATATTGTTCGGCTTGTTGCACAATCAAAAGTACTCGGTGAAAAACTGGCATATAAAAATCAACTAAGTACATCTAATAACTCCTGGCCAAAATCAAATCTATCTGTAAATCTTCCGGTGCTTCTAGCCAATGCAGTATGATATTGCCGCTGTTTTTAATTTCTTCCCAAGCAGGGCTATGCTCTGCTACCTTGAAATAACGGCTATTCATTTTTTGTGGTAACCCATGCGGTGGGATAATTTGATAATGAAGCCTTACTCCAGCTAAAGAGCGAGTAATGATGGTGTCAATCTGACTTTAGCTGCCATTTTTATCAACCTATCATCAGGCACTTCATATTCCTGCTGGATAAATTGTTCTGAGCGCATCACTAAATAAATAGCGACATATTTTTGTTGCGACGCCAATAACCAATTGGCTGAGAAATAGCCTTCACTCTGTTTAGCAAATGAGATAACGTTATCTTGCTTGATCATTAAATTATCGAGTAATCTCATAATTTTACGTTCGCATAACTTCAGGCTTGCCGCAATATCATGATGATCATAGCTAGGCGCAACGGTGTTATCCCATTGGCATATGCCATTAAATGAGCAAAGATCAGTAAAACAAGTAAGTTCCGCTATCAACTCTTTTAATAAGCCGACTATTTTCCATGGATGGATATCTTGCGCTTCTTTATAATGCTGCAAACGAACGACATAACGCGCCAAAGTACGCATTGCTAACAGTAAAAATCTTTTCTCTGGTTTAACTCACCGGTTTCCACCATCGGTGGCCGTTTAAATTCCTCAAATTGATGAAGACGTCCGGTTAGTTCTAAACATAAATTATCAATTCGCAGCCATAACCATGGCACCGCTTTCAATGTCATGCTTGGTGGAAAGTAATCACTATCCCATTCAATCCCATTTGCTCCCTGACGTAATCGACCTATCGGCAATAACGTATAACCGGTTAATTGCGCTATTTCGTCTTGTAAGAAAAAGCGTAAGTTATATGACATCTGCTGTATCTGAACTTCAGCTCCATTACCATACAGATCTCTGATAGGCTGCTCCGTCGGCCAACTGAGCCAGCGCGTTGTCTGTTCAGTGCTCTCGTTTGCTTTTGCTATACAAGTAACATTATTTTGATTATGACTGATCTGTCTTAAGCCAATATAAACCAGTATGGGTTTTTCTCTTACTTGCCAGCAATCTCTTAATGACCGGGGAGCAACAATGGCATTGACATTACAATCAGCATAAACACCATTTGGCAAGATAAACTGCCCTTCATAAATACGTAACTCTTCATCACGTAATGCCGCTTGATGAAAACTGATATTTATTACCCCCCAAGCCCAAGGCTGGGTTAATAATTGATAGCGAGCACGCCAATATTCATCATGTAGTTGCTGTGTTTGTAAATGCTGCGGTTGTAAATACAATCCGCTAAACCAATATATGGGTTTATAATCAAGCATAATTTTCCCTAAATGATCCCTGACAACATCTGGATATCTCATCGTTGCACTCTATGTTGTGCAATGTTCACTGGTTATCTCGTGATAGATTTACTCGCTTTTGCCGTTGCCGATTGGGAAGGAAAAACAACATCGTCACTCGGTCGTCTAATCGATTTATTACTGCGAATAATAGTCGCCTCACCTAGCGTAATTCCGATATTGATGGGAATAAAATTGGCTTGCCAACGCTTATTCCACCAGCCTTGCGAGCTTAATTCGACAGGAATAGAAAAAATCCGCGCATGCCTTTCATTCGGCAGTGGATAATAACCCGCTATCAATGCCACATAACGCGCTTGCTCTACGCGATCAAGATGTAATGTTACCCGTTGACCTGGCATCATGACATAGCTATCCAATTTAAGGATATTTTCACTACCGCCCGCGCGAGCAAAAAGATTGCGTAACAGCGAAGGATTATTTAATAAACCTTCTAACTGATCACGCCTTTCCGCTTGAATAATCAGGACCCTACAACTATTGGGTACTCGATTAAACGCATTCAATTGCGGATCGGCTATCATATCAATATTAATCGCATCGCTAGCAAAGGTGGCTGACGCTTGCTCGATCGCTATTTGACGTTGTTGTTCACTAGAATAAGGTGAATTGCAACCAGTAACATTTCCCACTAGAACCAACATGACTAGCAAACGAAGGCAAATTTTGGTTCGATTCATGTTATCATCCCACTTAGATTAATTTTCTGTTCCTTTAATCACTCTCATCATTTCCCTTAGTGTTGAATCGTTATCGACTAACATTTCGGCTAACCATTGTGCAATTTCCATATTTGCCCAACTGGCCGCGCGTTCTAATAAATACGGGACGGGGCTAGTCGGTTCATTACTACGGAAATATTGTGCAATGGTTTATTGTCGCGTTTCTACCAAGAGCGGCTGCCACAGGTGATAGTTGAAGAACCACATCAGCCAGTCAAAACAGACAGTGATGCGCAATTGGCTAGCCCATCGCTCAATCACGCCACTTCACACCGGGAAAATAGAAAACAGGCTATAGAGCAAATATAAACCCTGCATTTCCTCTACCTGGTGTAAGCTATCACTCATAACAATGACATTTTCACCACAAAAATTTTTCAATATGGTCTGTAACGTCAGCAGCGAAGTTTGTAACGTCTGAATTTGCTCTTGCAGATGATTGACATGGGATGACGACGTATGGCGAATACTCTCTTCACAATCTGCAATACCAAAATAGCCATCATCCTGGAGGGGTTTTCTAAGTTCAGCATTAACGGCAATAGTATGTTCATAATGTTGTACTCGAGTCCACTGCCTAACATTCAGCCTACCGTCATCAGTCAGTGGCCAATCTTGCAATAGGTGACTTAAACGATTGTCTAACCAATTTAAGCGCGCTAGTCGGATATCCGCCCGGTAGCCACCTTCTTCTTCATCCAATTTAGGCCAAAGTGTCGGCCAAAATGTTTCACATAAACGGCTAATTAATGCAATACCCGTCGCCATCCCCGCCAAACCATGCAATTTAGCTTGTGCTTGGGTTAACCAGCAGGCTATTTGTAAATCTTTACTATGCTTTTCCAATACTTCAGTACAAAGCAGCGACACTTGACGCCAATCAGTTTGCCGCACTTCACAAGACCACATATCTTCTAGCTGTAGATCATCATCACTTTCTCGCGCCTGATTTATCTGCTCAAATATCGGCTGGTATTCAATATTTTCTCCTGCCGGTAATTCATCAGAGAGCCTCAACATCAAGCGATCAAAGTCAAATACTGTCAGCTCCATGTTTCTCTCCATTAAGCAATAATGACCAAGGGGTAACCGGTGGTAATAACGCCACCATGGGCACACAGATCACCTAATCGAGCCGCCGGGCGACCACCAATCAATACCGTTAAACTGCCCATCACAATAGTATCTGGCGGTCCAACACAGACTAACATTGACCCCATGGTGGCGGCCGGTAAACCACCGATCAAGACGGTCGGTACTCCCGGGGGGATAATAGGGCCACCAACATGCGGGATCGGCGGTACTGCGGGTGAAACCATGGGGCAAACATGCAAATCACCCGTTCTTGCAGCAGGCATCATTGGCATCAATTATTCTCCTTATATAGTCGTTTCCTGATACAAATAGTTTTTCCGACCGAGATCAGTATCAGGCGTCAATTGGATCAAATATCGTTGAGCTAGGGTAAAAAATTGCTCGACATATTTATCCTGCAACACGTTATCATGGCTGTAAAAATGGATGATCAGACACAGAACACTGGCTAACGCTTGCGTTGCCTGCCATGGGGAAGCAGTGACAACTTCCAAGTCAGGCGCAGTGACACTCCCTTCACTAAGGAAAATGGACAGTACCAGCCCGGCAATCGGATTATCAAACCCTATCGCCTCTGCTTGTTCAAATAATTGATGACGGAGTTGATCGCCACCCCGTGAGCGCCAATCTCTGGCATGTTGTAATAATATTCTCTGTTCTTGTACCAACTCACGTTCATAAACATGGCCAATAAATGCCAGAGCCAAATCGAGCGCCTGACGATATGGCAGCATAAACACGGTATAAAACACCATATCGGTCCATGCGGCATCTTCACGTAAAGCCTGTAAATTTTGATTATGCGGAGCAAATGGCTGCAATATTTGCTCCGCTAAAGGCGATAATTGACAGTGTTTTAGCTTTACCATGATGGCTCCCTAATATTAACCCACCGTGCTATTAACCAATTTTGGTCAATAACCCTTTTAACATCGCCATGGTTGAAGCACTAATCTGTACCACCAGACCGCTGAGTTTTGTCATACCATTACTTTTCAGCGTTAACATTCCGGTCCCTTCCACTGTGGTGCTAGCGGCCGTCATTTTTAGCATCCCGTCACTTTTTATATTGATTACCGGCCCCTTCACGGTGATACCGGCAGGGGTAATTGATAATGAACTGTTTCCCACACGCAACTCAATCTTCTGTTTGGCAGTAATCGTGCAAGTTTGGCCTGCCGAGATGGCGACTTTGCCACTTTTGGCATTCAAACTGTAATTGCCACTATTAAGTAATGTGACAAAGTTTCCTTTATTGAGCGTGTGATTTTTAATACCTTTGCTTAACGTTAAGCTATCGTTGCCTTTATCAATTAAAACATCCTGTTTTCCTTTGATCTCCCATCGCACAACTCGCTCAATAACTGCGGATAAATCGTTATTCGCTTGCCATTGCAAATCTTTTTGTGAATGAATTAAAATAAATTCTTCGCCTTTTTTATCCTCAAAACATAATTGATGTCCCTGCTCAACATTGCCTTTTCGACTGCTTCTTGTGGTTAGACCACTTTGGTTTTTTTGCTTAGGTAAGGAAAAAGGAGGCATTTTGGCGCCATTCATCACCGTGCCTACCACAATCGGATAATCAGGATCACCATCCACAAAACTGACTAATACTTCACTACCAACACGAGGTAGGAATTGCGTACCAAAGCGAACACCATTACCCAATTGACTAACGCGGATCCAGCACGAACTGTTATCATCTTTCTTATGTTCTTTGTCCCAATGGAACTGAAGCTTTATTCGGCCCATTTCATCAACATGGATCTCCTCCTGGGCAGGGCCAACCACCTGAGCAGATAATACTCCCGCAATACTGGGTCGTTTTTTGGTTAATGAAGGGCGCCAGGCTTTATCTGCCGGCAAAAGAGTGACTCGCGATGAAAATTGTCGTTCATGACTATCCAGATTACTTTCTGCTACTAACTGTTGTCCGCTAACGGCATAGTTACCATTAACAGCCGGATCCCCTTGTAGGGTAAATCTCTGACCAACTTGCAAGGCCGGATAGCTATTCATTGCTTCTAGATAACCCGCTTGCGATTCCCACTGCTCCATATATAAAGCGGCGCAGGCATTTAATTGTTGCTGTTGTTCAAGCCCAGCAAAATCATAGATTGAGAGCCTAGCATTGGCGGCGTAGTCACCACGAGCTTTAGCGCTAGCAAACACCGGTACAGCATTTTTAATATTGTAACCGCTCATTTCTACACTAGCCGGGATCACCTTGCGACTAGCACGCCAGGCGCGCAATCCCATAAATTGGGGCTGACCACTTAATGTTTGATAGGGCAATGTTGCTAAAGGCGCGCGCGCAAAGGCGCTAGGATGATCAGCCAACACTAATAGATGCTTATCTTTTTCATGACTGAAGTAATAAAAAATACCCACCGAGGCTAATTGGCGCGTAATAAAATCAAAATCCGACTCGCGGTATTGCATACAAAATTCACGTTTTGGATATGAATAACTCAAATTTAAACGTACATCGCTAAAACCGCGTTTTTTTAATATATCGCATACCATATCCGGCACATTAATGTCCTGATACACACGTGAATTGAGCGTACTCATTAACAAAACTAACCACGGCTCTAGCTGCACTTTATAACGATAAAGTGCTTCATTGTGACCACTTTGCTGTAGTTTGGTTATCACACCATGGATAAAACGGGCATCTCGCTTATCACCAATCCTTAATCCCTGCGGTTGACCAACATAACTTTGCAAATCAGCAAATTTTTTGTCTGAATAAAGCTCTAGCGTGAATAAATAGGGGCGAGATAAATACTCTGCGCCTTCAACTTTACTTAAAGCGGCACTATCACCCATGGCGCCAAGCAACCGTAAATATCGATTATTTTGAGCTAATAACATAATATTCTGTTTTAATTTATCGGTGTTATATAAAGTCTGGTCGCTGCTGATCGAGCCTCATTTCCCAGATAACCATGTCTCCCTAAATAAAATTGACCATCTAATGTTATTCTCGACCCCTTAAAAGCCACTAACAGTTCTAAAGAAAAGCTTAATATACCGCCGGTGAATAAACCCACCCGCTGATTCAACTGACTATAAACATCGCTATTTGACAGTAACTTTTCCCATTGCTGAGGTTTTGAGCAGGTAAATTGGATCAAAAAATGGGATTGAATATCGTAAAAATACTGTCCTATCACTGGGGCTTCGCCTAAACGGCAACCCCCTAAAATAGCCTGATATTCACTCGCCACCTTCCGCCAACGGCCATAAAATGGCTGAATTTTAACCGCAAGTTGAAATTCACGTTGCAGCAACCGTTCTAAATTGACTAGTGAACGTACGGATGTTGACAATAAGCCGCTCATGTCTGCCGCCGGTAAAGAGGCCATTTGTTCAGCAGATAGGCCGGTTACCGCAGTAATAACGGCGGGTAGCTGCCGCTTAGTATTTAACTCAGCATTGACATATAAGCGATATTTCTGCCAGACTTGAAAACGTAAACTCAACAGGCGATGATTGAAAACATCAAGAAAGGCTTTAGCCGAATCATCACCATAACGATAACGCCGATCAATCAACCATTCGGTATAACGTAACGGCAAAGCGCCATGGGTGCCCAATAAACCAAAATGGTTGACGGCCATACAATAAGTTGTCTCTTCTGCCATCGACTCATCAACTGTAACACTTTCCACTTCTCGCTCTGGTGCATCTAAGGTCAATACCGATTCAAAACGTACCACATCATCAGGTACACTCACCTGACGTCCTTTTCTCAGACACTTACTCAATAGACGACGTACATTTTGGTAAAAACTGCCACCAAGCAGGGAAAAAGTCATAGCCATACCACTCTTCCGCAACGCCTGGGCCAACGCTTGACACTATGAGCAACACCAGATAAGCAAGTAACAACTTGGGTAAAACCATTGATTGGTGCATACAGCGCAATAAATCTTTCTAACACACAGCAAAAGAGATAAAAATCAACAAACTCTTCGGCTTGCGGTTGGAATGTCAGCGTTACCTCTAGACCTTTAGCAAACGAGTAGGGATCAGCCGGATCTAACCTGACAGATAGGGGATTAATCGTGATACGACTCAGTAACGCGATCAAACGCGATACTGCCATATCATTCTGTACATTATATAACTCGAGTGTTTCTCGTAGTCGTTGCCCACTATCATCCTGTTCAAGCAACATATGATTAAGGTTGAGTTGCGCCACCATCCGCCAATTTTGCGCAGCATCTAATTGTGGGCGTAATGGCGGTCGGGGGCGAATTAATCCGCTAACTTTTACGCCGGGTAACGCAAACTCAGCATCAAAATCACCCTCTGAATTACCGTTACTTAATTTCTGTGCTAAATCGCGATTAGTGCACATAATTTTTAACATCACCACATCTACCGCCGGAATATGACGCTTACCACGCAAATCGGCAAAACCAATGAAGGTATTAATACCTTGATCATTTGGCAGCATTGAGGCTCTTTGAGTGGTCTGCCAATATAAAGATGGGACTCCCCGCTCTTCATGATGCTCAATACCAAATAGCGCCTTTACTTTTATGCTGCTGTTATGTTCTTTTTCTTTGCTGCGCTGAAAAACTTCTACCGACCGAATAGTGTAAACTTCCATACTTAAAGGACGGCGCGCATCAGGCTGAATAAGATATTCACTTTCGCTATCCGATAAGGTCAGTGGCTCAGCCTGATGAGGAAATAAATTTACTATCGGACTACAATTCATACGAAATGTTTCTACATTAACTTTGTCACAATTGCGCTCAAGGCGACGTAAAGTGTGACAATCTTTTAACCGAAAACGATAGTGAAACTCACCAGACAATAACTCCCATTTCGGTAGCGGTAATTCGATAAATAAAAATCTTTCTATTAAGCTAAAATAGTCACGTAATAAATGATGAACAGGGCTGATAGCCATATCATCCGCACAGAGGCAGTCTGCTTCTTCAAAACCTATTGCTTGAATGCTATCGGCGGTTGTTACAACCGCTTGTTGATCAACATAACATTGCCATTCATCAACCTGGGATAATAAAAGCTCATATAAACTATGCGTAATTACTGGCGTGCCATGTAAATATAAACGGATAGATTGCGCTTGAAACTGGGCACCTGGCCAGGTGATAAAACGTAACGTTAATATAAAATTGCGATCATAGGGATCTTGTTTAAGTGATGCTTCACATAAATCGATAGGTAAGATTTCTACTGGATAAACCGTACGGAAACGGCAGAGCACATCACCGACTGGCTTAGAAGTTAAAAAACTGTGGCGAGGAACCGATAAAACGCCCGTTATACCAGAAGTGGCAGGCTCAGGCTGAAATTGTACTAAAGAGACGGACGGCACTTGGCGCATAAATTGGGGCGCTAATATCTCCATCATGGCATTATTCAATTCAGGCATATCTTCATCAATCTTCTGATGAATACGCGCTGTTAAAAAAGCAAAAGATTCCACCAGACGTTCAACATGTGGATCTTCAGAAATGCCTTCAGCTAGCCCTAATCGACGCGCAATTTTAGGAAAACGACGCGCAAAAGCCACCCCATATTTTCTTAGATAACTTAACTCGCGGTTATAATAGTCTAAGGTTTTTTGTGGTAGTAACATGAAATTGTTATTCCTCCCAAAAACAGAGTAGCTATAAGCCACACTACTCCAGGTGACAGAAAAAACGATGCGCTGGCCCCAAAATAGTCCTTGCACCCAAAAAACAATATTTTCCGGTGAATTGTTTTGTAATTTTATGGTTATGTCTTGTAAGCGCGGTTCAAATAGCACTAGCGATTGATAAATATTTTTTCTCAGTAATTCAATGCGATCATCATTTAGAATATCGACGTCAACCACGTCAATCACGCCATAATTTAATATTGAACGTTCAAGTTCATCATAAACATCTAAGCTGCCTGACAAGGGGCGAGATGAAAATAACATATTTAAATCAGAGACCAACGAATCAATCGCAGCTTGTCGCTGATTATATTTTGTCTCAAATTCTTCCTCATGCGGGAAATCATAATGTAAACGATATAAGAACGATGGTATGGCTTGTGCTTGCATTTATGTCCCCCTCCCGATGAGAAAAAAAAGCTTCTTAGTTAGATAACAAGTTGCCGCTGTTGTGAGCCCGCAACTTGTTTAATTCAAGTGGCAGTGAAAATTACTGTTTAGTATTTTGCAGTAGATCCCAACCTTCTGGCCCTACCTTATTACCTTTCTTACCATCAGCATTCAGTGGTGTGAATGTCCATTTGATTTTAGAGAATACAATCGTAAAACTCTCATAGGGATAGCCGCCTTCTTTTTCTGCATTCTCAGAAATACTTGAGATCATGCATTCATCCATTTCCAATTCCGCATACGGATGAAGTTCGTTCTCAAACATGGTACAAATACTGAGCTTGACATTTTTTAGGAAATTACCCTGTGCAACGGCAGACAATAATTTTATTGAGCTAACATCCATGACTTTAGTACAATGTATATAGCTAAAATTTGCCGTTCCTTTATTCAGTTTTCTTACCCCACTCGAAGCGATCTGGGCATTGTTAGAAATACCAAAATTAACACTGCGCAATTCAAGCCAATCTTTATGATTCTTATCTGTACTCTCGCCTTTAATATCACCTAGATTTAAGAAAATACCTGTACTCATAACAAATAACTCCCTTCACTTTATTATTAAAAAATACTTATGCAGCAGATGATGGCGGCAAATCAGCGACTAAACGCAATGACATGCTTAAACCTTCCAATTGGAAATGCGGACGTAAATAAGCCACTGCGCGGTAAGTTCCTGGTGAACCAGGTACTTCAAGTACTTCAATCCTGGCTTCACGCAATGGATGACTCGCTTTAATTTCAGCACCAACAGTATCGGAGCCGACAATATATTGGTTGATCCAGTTTTGTAGATAAGTCTGACACTCAGTACGTGACATAAAACTGCCCACTTTATCGCGCACAATGACTTTCAAATAATGCGCAAAACGCGACGTCGTCATGATGTACTGCAATTGCGTGGATAACTTAGAATTGGCATTGGCTAATTCGGTTTTATACTTTCTTGGTTTATTCGGTGATTGAACTGAGAAAAAAGCGGCATAATCCGTTCCTTTGTAATAGACCAAAGGAATAAAACCCATTTCGGCTAACTCTTTTTCACGTCGATCGGAGATAGCAACTTCGGTCGGACACTGTAATTTTTTCTCACCGGTCACCGAAACGTAATGATGAGTTGGTAATGCCTCAACTAATCCACCACCTTCAATGCCCCGAATAGCTGCACACCAACCATATTGCTCAAATGCTTTTACCATACATCCAGCTAGTGAATAGGCAGCATTGACCCATAAATAACTATTGTTATTATCTTCTTCAATTTGTTCTTCAAAACAGAATTGCTCAACTGGAACGGTCTTTGCCCCATAAGGCAATCGACCAATTACATGAGGTATAGTTAATCCCACATAGCGGGAATCATCAGAATCGCGAAAACGTTTCCATCGCAAATAGTCCGATGTCTCCAGCAGTTTTGACAGATCACGGGGACGGGGTAATTCACTGAAATCATTCAAACCAATCATGCCAGCATTGGCCGCACTGAGAAATGGCGCATGCGCGGCAGCGGCAACATGAGATATCTGTTCTAATAGATACAAATCTTCCGGCGTGTTATCAAATTCGAAATCACCGACAAAGGCTGAGAAAGGTTCACCACCAAAAGTACCATATACATTTTCATACACACTCTTAAACAGCATCGATTGATCAAAATCCGCGGCCGATTTAAAATCTTTGACTAGCTCAGCCTTGGTGGCATTAAGCATCAGAATACGCGTATTATCCGTTTCACTCTTATCCAATAGTCCTTTTAGCCCAGTCCAAGAAGACTCTAATCGTTGAAATTCAGCATGGTGTAAAACCTTACTCAATTGAGCAGATAAAATTTCATCAATCGCGGCAATACGAACTTCGATACTGTCAATCAAATCACCGGAAACAACTAAAGAACCGGCAGTGACTTCAGACAGAAAGTGGCCTAACTGCTCCTTTACTCGTGAACGATCTGCATCTCGCCTTACTGCTTGCGTCGCATCAATAATTTGTTCCAGTAAATCGCCACTAACTGCCGTTTGCGGTTGTGTACCTTGTTCTTGTGGTTGCTGTTCCATTGCGTTTATTTCTCCCCTTGATCAGTTTGCGGTGCATCTGTCTTTGGCGCTGCACCATCTGCCTTCTGCTCGACTTCAGGTTGACCGGTTGAAGAAGCCTTTTGTTGATGCTCAGTCATAATTTCGGCTAAGCGATCGCGCAGTTTTTCATTACTCAGCGCCCGCCCTTTTAAATCACTTAATTTACTGCGAATTTCTAATAATTGGCGTAAGGGCTCTATTTGCTGCGCTAGACTTTCTGGCGAAAAGTCTGCTATCGATTTAAATTGCAAATCGACATTCAGATAACCTTCAGTTTCCGGTAAAACACTTTCTACTTGCAGGGAAAGTGATGGTGTCAAACCTTCCATAACGGCATTAAAATTATCTTTATCAATATGCATAAAACTTCGTTCACGCATTGGTAATGCTTGTTCGGAAAATTGACCAATCACACCAATGACCAAAGGCAATTCTTTTTCTTCCACATCACCACCCAGTTCAACATCATAAGTAATCTGAACGCGAGGTGGCCTGACTCTATTAAGTTTATGTTGTGTATTCATTGTGCTATTACCATAAATATAAATATTGGGAGGTGGATAGGATATGGATACACCACCAGATAAAAGCAAAAAAGTGATAAATTAATTATTTCTTATTTCATAGATATAATTCTTAGCAAAAACTTTCTCATTTAATTTTATTTATCAATTAACTCTTTAGTTCAGAAGATCGCATATTCTGTAATTACAAACAATAATTTTGATCACCACAAAAAAAGCAAAAAACAAATAACAAATTGTTTTTTAAATAAAAATTAAAATAATAGCACTTCTATTTTCGTACTAGTCACATGAACAAAAAAAAGTCATTTCTGACTAGTCAAAAATAATTAAATATAATTATCTTAGGCATTAAAAAGACAGTACAATTTTTAAATTACACCTTATAGTTAAATGCCAATAATAATTTTATAAATTATTGTTGTTAATAAATCATAATAAAAAAACCAATAACGATATATTTTCTCCAGCTGGGAGAAATAATATTGTTTACCACCAATAATAGCTAAATAAATATAATGGAGACACATAATAAAATATTAGCAAATTAATAATAGAATTATATAACTAAATAACCGTAAAAAGGATGTTGGTTATAACTATTTAAGACTAATAACTTTACTATATGCACATTATCTGTTGTAGAGTTTTGCAATTATTAGGACAGCAGAAATATCTTTTTATTTAAGTACAAAAACCCAAAAAGATAAATAGGAACTGGCAATGCCTAACTATAACGACCAATTTAAAGCTAACCCCCGAGAGTTTATCGCTAATAACACAATAAACAACATTATTTGGTTTCAAAGAGCCGTATCTTCTGCCGGTACATTCGAACAACAACAACGGATCCAAATGTGTGATGCAATTAAAGAAGCATCGTTCGATTTACAAATTCATAATAAACAGCAAAATGCATTTGAATTAGCATTATCCAATCAGCACTCAACTAACGGCAGTGCCATTAATGCTTATTGGTGCCCATTTAATCAAGGAACAGAATATTCTGGCTTCGTAGATGTTCCGCGTATTAATCCTAAACACAACTTTATTTTTACGCCAGCAATGAACGGTTGTTCATTAGATGTAGGAAATTCGCCAATCAGTAAAGACTTTATTCGTGTTTTTCATAATCAACATCCTAATAATAAAAAAATAAACGCTTTTATTCTGGCAATTACCAGTGACAATCAACTCATTCATACATTCAGTTTTGCCGAATATGGCACACCTATCCACCCGAATGCCTTTAATTTTATGTTTTACAGCCACTCACGTTGGTATGTCATTAGTCAACCGCAACAAATTGATATGTTAACCCTTAACGTTACATTTCGACCTAATTCAACCATTATTTGCCAACAGGTGACTTAATACACAGCTATTTCCAACATGGGGTTAAATGTATTTCAGCTAAATAATCATTAACAAAAAATTTTCATTCTAGTTTAAAACTTATAGCAGAATAAGGTTGTTAAACCATGGCGTCCTAGAGCCAATATATTTGTCATGTATTCGAATAGTTATTAAATAGAACAAGCAATCTCGCAGTAAAAGCCATTCTTAAGAATGACAAAATGTATTTTGCGAAATATGGCTAGCGACCAGACCTTGCTCATTAGAATTAATGATTTGTTTATATTGCGCTGATGGGCATCTTTATCTGCCGTGGATGACCATCATGATGATCTCATATTGACTGATACAGGATAAAAAATGTCTATATTTACCCTATTTTTTTGCGGTACTGGTTCAAATCGCAACGACAGTACACCCAATACTGTCCTCGAGGATAAAGATAAAAATAGTGCCTGGTTCTTTCATGAAGGTGAATTAATTTCCACTTTAGCAAAAAATATGGCTGCACAAGAATTTTATAGTTGGACCATTGTCGATGGCCCGGGTAGTGGAAATTTACAAGAAAAGGAAAAATGGGTAAAACCTGGTAATCACCATAATATTATGGGACAGTTGCTTGGCAAAGGATGGGAAAATAACGTAGCACATGCGCTAGCTGTGCTGAAAGCTGATCCTTCATTCTTTGCCCAACAACCAGGCTATATCGCGCAAAAAAAACAGTTCCAAATCCGAACCACCAATAGCCAACCCATCGAAGTCGTCAATTTGGTCGGCTGGAGTCGCGGCGGGGTAACCTGCCATATGATGGCAAATGCAATGGCTAAAGATCCTAAATTGTGTCATATCAAGGTTAATATATTTGCCATCGATCCCGTACCAGGTTTACTTCAGTTTGCTGAACATCGCACTAAGATTAAATCCAATGTCCACGACTATTATGTTGTCTATGCACGCCATGAAGCCTCGCTGGGTTTCACCCCCGTCATGCCCAATAATTTAGACGTGCGCGGTAAAATTGCGATTTATGCTATGCCCGGACGCCATGCTACGGTGGTGGGTAATGCGTCAGAAACCGGTGATGGGGTAAAAAAACTGCCAACAGATTTTACCGAGCCAGGCAGAATCGTGCGTTGTTTAGTGGAAAAACAATTAATATCTTGGGGAGTAAAACTTAATAATACCCTCTCTCTGACTGATGAAGCAATGTTACAATATTACGATATCATGTTAGCTGATCTGCCCAAATATCAGCTGATGAGAAAAAATGTCTACACCATAAGAGACTATTTTTCTGCTGAGCGGAAAGTAGGCAATGAAAGTCAAAATAAGAAATGGTCGGAATTAACCATGTTAGCAGCGCCTAATTTTAGTGGTAAGGATATTTTTATTAACCAACACCATATGAATTTATTTATTAACTACCAAAGTAGAATGCGTTTAAATGAGGCAGATATGGCTAAAAAATTTCCAACAACCTACCAGTTGATAACCGAATTACCCACCTACTTTTAAGCGCTAGCTGATTTACCAGATTGGTTTTACTAGTAGAGCAATGCGCAAAAGAAAGAAATCATGGCCAATTTAAATTGGCCATCGGCGATGATTGAAACTATAAATCAGTCATTGCGTTGATATTATTTATACTGTTAGTTAAAAACCAATAACAGATATCACTACACCAAACCCACGATTTGAATATTAGTAATAATCGAATACACCATTAAAATTATTTTGTACGCTTACTCGCACTGACTGGGTACGTACACTGTCAGCGAGAAGTTTTGCCCACTGTAGCTTAGCATTCTCACTTTTAACCACAAATCCTATTGGAAATTGCTGAGCATCTTTATCACGAATGATATAGGAATTCACCTGTTTGCCGGCATTATAGATATGAGTGAAAAAAGCCACTGCCCCATCCAAATCCGGTAACGCGCTTACGGTTTGTGTTTGATCTACGTCGATAAAAGTAATTTTGCGCGGATTCTCTATAATATCCAACAGACTGTAATTACTTTTTTTATTGGCATCCAATATAATTAAACCGGCCTGTTGCAGCATGGTTAGCGCGCGATCCATATTCATGGCATCATTCATAATGGCAATTTTAGCGCCGACAGGAAAATCCGCCAGCGAGTGGTATTTTTCTGAATATAACCCAATCCCAGTTGTGAATGGATAGGGTTTAACCATTACCAAATTGGCATTATTTTTTTCGTTAAAGTAGGCTAAAAACTTTTCATGTACCCCTAACCCGGCATCCACACTACCATCATTCACGGCATGTAAAATATTAACGGCATTATCCATAAAAACACGTTCAGTTTGAATACCGTGTTCGGCCATCACGCCGGCGCTAAAATCGACAATATCACACAAAATTCCGCTACAGCCGATTCGTTTTTTTAATAGGTTATGGGTATCAGAATCTTTCACTATTGATGCAAGATAACGACCTAATATAAACAAAACAATAACTATTGAAATCAACGTATAAATGAATTTCTTCATTGTAAATTCTCTTAGCAAGACTATTTTATAATTTGATTATTTTTGCGTCTATGGTATTCCAAGGTACCATAGCCACCCGTGTAATAGTTATTACCTAGCTTTATATCTATTTGATTAGACAATCCATACTTAGCGGCTTTCTGCAATATCAATTTTTTTGCTTTATTGCTATCCATTGGATTGGCCGTTTGACAAATGCCATCAATAATCTTATCGAGATAATGAAAAGGAATACCGATACTGATCTCATCATCATGCCACTTTGCCACATGACGCGTGCCAGAGCATAGAAAGGAGAAATTAACCTGATCCCGCTCAAAGGGATAAGAGGTACACTCTTGGCATATAGCTTGATTACCAGTAACTTTAGTATCCTTTAATTGACCAAAATGATAAGCATATCCTTGCACGATCCGCATCATATTTAAAGAATTAGTGACAATAATCACCACGTCGGGTTGGGATGCCGTATATAAAGAGAAAGGTTTAATTTCAATGCCTTGGACCTGATGCTGACAATATACCATATCCTTAGCAACTTGATGGCTAATGGCATAATTAGCATAGAGTCCCATTTGGTAACTTCGATGGCCGGAACTAATATCATTAAGGCTAACAATATCTTCTTCCGATTTTAAAACACCCAGCGCTCGCGCGCCTGACAGGCACGCCATTTTTTTGATATTAAGTTTACAAGCTGTACCAAGCGACGCATTTCTTACTGCCAAACAGTAGGGTAAAGGCGCTGAAGCTTCTGCTGTTTCACAGCGGTTATACAGCTCATCATTATATAAAAAACGAATACCAACAGGCTGACGTGCAAGATCAAGCATCGCTTCCAGCCACATATTTTGTGTATTCACAAAACCTTCCTTAACTATAATTTTCAATATAAAACATTATTTTAATTTTTTATAAAGATGACTACCGACACTTTGTATAATAAAGACCAAAATCGTTAAAACTAACACTATCGAATACATCATCATCTCATCAAAACGTTGATAACCAAAAGTGAGGGCCATCGCCCCTAATCCACCCGCACCAACCGCGCCGGCTAGAGTGGTGTTTGCCAATACTTGAATTGATGAAAAAACCAGATTGGAAAAAATGGCAGGTAAAGCCTCAATCAACATGACATTAAAGATAATTTGCCGATTGCTGGCGCCAAAAGATTTTGCTGCCAGAATAACTTTTTTATCAACTTCAAGTAATGAATTCTCAATTAATCTGGCAATCGCACAAAATGCCGATATGGTTAAAGGTACAACTGCCGCTTGCCAACCGACAGATGTACCAATAATGAAACGGGTGAATGGAATAAGTGCAACAATTAAAATAATAACCGGAAAGGAGCGGACAAAATTGACCAAACCATTAAGAGAATGATAGATAATTTTTTTTGGCATTAACCCATCAGGTGAAAATAAAACCAGAAAAACACCAATAAAAAAACCGATAATTAAACCTAATATCAACGACAAAAATAACATTTTTAATGTTGCTAATATGGCAGGAATAATAATTAACGGTAGATAATCGAAAACTTGGGTGGTTTTAATATTAAGAAACATATTTTCGACCTGCATAATAGTCAAATAATATAAAATTGTTAATTTATGGTATTAAAACAGATATCATTGATGGTAAAAAAATCTTTAGCTTTATGACAAAATTCATTTTTTATTGACAGATAATAAAAATGAATCAATTCGTTTAATAAATATTCTGAGCGCAAATACAGCATTTTAAAATTTTTACCAATAATATTGAACAAATCAATAATAATGGATCCGTCATTACTATGATCCGCTATCATTAATTTAAAGCCGGTTTCACCAGGTTTTATGTCAATATTTTCAAGCCCAACAAGTCGTCTTAATGCAGGCGGTTCAGTGACAAAAATATTTTTTGTTATTCCCGATAGCGTAATTTTTCCATTTTCAATAATCGACATACTGTTACAAATACGTTTCGCTATGTCTAATTGGTGAGTAACCATAACAATAGTCACATTCAAAACACGATTAATACGTTTAATAAGCTCAAGTAAAGCATGGCTAGTAACAGGATCTAAAGCTGAAGTTGCCTCATCGCATAATACCACCTTTGGCTGTAAGGCGAGAGCCCGAGCGATTGCCACTCGTTGCTGTTGACCACCAGATAATGCTGCTGGTCGATATTGCGACCTATCTTCTAAGCCAACTAATTCCAGCAGCTCTTTTGCGCGTCTATCTCTTATAGCGGGGGCAATATTCCAACATTGCATTGGTAGCATAATATTTTCAATAACCGTTTTTCTTTGCATTAAGGCAAAATCTTGAAAAATCATGCCAATATTTTTTCTATAACGACGTAAAGATAAACCGGATAAGTTCATAACATTAATATTATTACATTCAAGTTTACCATTACATCCGTTAAGTTCTAAACCATTTATACAATGTAATAAAGTCGATTTACCTGCACCACTGGCACCTAATAAGGCATGGATCTCACCCTGGTGGATATTTAGATTAATATCATTCAATAATATTTTATTTGCTATCTTCTTATTAAATTGATTGATTTTAATCAAAACCTTCATCCTTATCGTTTTAATTTTAATTAATATAATAAAATTGTTATTGTTATATTCTTTGATCTATTTCTAATAAAATGTCGTTTCTCTAATAATATTTCACTATAAATTATCATTTAATCAATTTTAATAAAAAATATTTTCAGCGAACACAATAGCAAATAATAAATAAAATAATTCAAGCAACCTTGCAGTAATAATAACAAATTAATTACAATGCATTAATCTAGAATAAATTCATTAAAATATAACCAAGTGATTTAATATTTATTAATTGACAAATAAAATAATAGACGATGAAAAAATTATCAAAATAATACTTTCTTTCTCAATATGAAAATGCTGTCATTATCTTATCAGCGCTTTATCTTATTAATCTAACAAAATTTAGCCTAGAGTTTTATCTGCCTCTCAATCTTATCTCTGTAATAAGCTCAATTTACACAATGGCATACATATTGCGTATTAACATTGATCAGTTTGATTTTTCTCAACAGGAGAAATAGCAATGTTAAAAAAAAAGGAAAAGTTCGAGGAGATGCAACTCGGCTTATCTTATTTGCGTATCGATGCGCTGACAAAAGTAACAGGGCGGGCAAAATATGCCGATGATATATCGATGGTAGGCATGCTCTACGCTAAATATGTTCGCAGCACCATCGCTCATGGCTTTGTTGCTGAAATCGACTATAGTCAGGCATTAGCGTTACCTGGCGTAGTCAATATATTTACCTGGCAGGATGTTCCCCAGATCCCTTTCGCTACTGCCGGACATGCCTGGACACTTGATGCGAAAAAACGCGATATAGCCGATCGTTTATTGTTAACTCGCCATGTACGCCATTTTGGTAATGGCATTGCTATTGTTGTCGCTCGGGATGAGCTCACCGCAGAAAAAGCCGCTGCTGCGGTAAAAATAACCTATGAAGAATTGCCGGTTATTACCTGCCCGGAAGCAGCTAAAGCCGCTGATGCAATAAATATTCATAGTAATGGCAACCTACTTAAACAAACTCAAATCACCGCTAATGAACCTGCATCAGCGATAGAAAAATGCCAACATCAATTTAGCGGACGTTTTACCACCCCGATTGTGCAACATTGTCACATGGAGAGTGTTACCAGTTTTGCCTGGATGGAACAATCCGTTCGTATTATTATCGTCTCCAGTACTCAGATCCCACATATTGTACGTCGTATCGTTGCGCAAGCACTGGATATGTCATGGTCTAAAATACGTGTTATCAAGCCGCATGTTGGTGGTGGTTTTGGTAACAAACAAGACGTATTAGAAGAACCGATGGCCGCGTTTTTAACCCTAAAACTGGGTGGTGTGCCAGTAAAAGTGATGCTTTCGCGCGAAGAGTGCTTTTATGCTTCACGCACCCGACACGCCTTTCGGATCGATGCTGAATTAGGCATCACTAGCGACGGAGTATTAAAAGGATATCAATTGGATGTCTTATCCAATACTGGCGCTTATGCTTCACATGGCCACTCAATTGCTGGTGCCGCCGCGAATAAAGTTGCTTATTTATATCCGCGCAGTGCATTTGGCTACCAGGCGACCACCTGTTACACCAATCTACCCTCGGCTGGCGCTATGCGTGGTTATGGCGCTCCTCAAGTTACTTTTGCATTAGAATCACTACTTGATGATGCCGCAGCTAAGTTAGGCATCGATCCGGTAGAGATCCGACTTATCAACGCGGCTCGCACCGGCGACAGCCACCCAATTAATCACTCCATTATCCAAAGTGCAGGCATAATTGAGTGTTTGACCAAAGGACGCGAACTATTTAATTGGCAAACGCGTAAAGCGGCCTGTCAACAAATGAGCGGTGATATTCGTAGTGGTGTTGGCGTTGCCTGTTTTAGTTATACCTCTAATACCTGGCCTGCCGGGGTTGAAATTGCCAGTTCACGCCTACTATTAAATCAAGATGGTATTGTGAATGTACAAATAGGCGCCACCGAAATAGGCCAAGGCTCAGACACGGTTTTTGCCCAGATGGTAGCAGAAACATTGGGCATGCCTGTTAATATGATCAATGTTATTTCAACTCAGGATACCGATATAACCCCCTTTGATCCTGGTGCATTTAGTTCGCGGCAAAGTTATGTCACCGCACCGGCACTACAAGAAGCCGCCCAGACGTTACGGCAAAAAATTGTTCAACATGCTGCCATTATGCTCAGTCAATCAGAGAGCGATCTCACCATTATCAATGGCAAGCTTGTATCTCTCAGCCAGACAGAAAAAATTCTCATGACGGTTGCCGATGTTGCGATGGATACTTTTTACAATCCAGAATTAGGGGGACAACTTTCTGCTGAATCTTCCTGTAAAACGACCAATAACCCGCCAGCATTTGGCTGTACTTTTGTCGATTTAACGGTAGATATTCCACTATGTAAGGTGACTATCAATCGTATTCTCAACCTACATGATTCTGGCCGCATTCTTAATCCTAAGCTGGCTGAAGGACAAGTCCATGGTGGCATGGGAATGGGAATTGGTTGGGCTCTATATGAAGAACTGATCGTTGATGAAAAAAGCGGTATTGTCCGCAATGCTAATTTACTTGATTATAAAATGCCCACCATGCTGGATCTACCGGAACTGGAATGTGTTTTTATCGACAACTATGAACCACAATCAGCATACGGGCATAAATCACTAGGCGAGCCGCCCATCATTTCGCCTGCGCCGGCCATCCGTAATGCATTACGAATGGCTACAGGTATTGCGATTAACTCCCTCCCTCTGACACCGAAAAGATTGTTTCGCGAATTTGTTCAAGCCGGGCTGATAAGAGGTTAGATTTATGTATGACATTAAAAATTATCACCGTGCTGACAATATCTCTCACGCGGTAGCTTTGTTAGAAAAAAAACCTACCGCTCGATTATTGGCCGGTGGAAAAGATGTTTTGATCCAATTACATCACCTTAATTCACACTTTGAGCATATTATTGATATTCATGATTTGCCAGAATTACGCGGTATACAGTGTGATCAGGCGGGTAATATTCGTATTGCATCGGGTACGACTTTCAATGAATTAATCAATCATCCAATTGCTCAGCAACATCTTCCAGCGCTGGTTGAAGCCGCTAGCATGATCGCTGGCCCGCAAATACGCAATGTCGCTACCTTCCTTGGTAATATTTGTAATGGCGCACCCAGCGCCGATTCCGCTTGTCCATCCCTTATCTACGATGCAACACTGGAAATTGCTTCACCAGAAGGGAGCCGTTATACCTCAATTAATGGCTTTCATACTGGGCCTGGAAAAGTCGCATTAGCTACCAATGAGATTTTAACCGCTTTTCATTTTAAAGCTGAAAATTATCGCGACAAAGGTGCCGCCAGCTTCAAATATGCTATGCGCGATGCGATGGATATCGCCACCATTGGTTGTTCTGCCCTTTGTGACATTAAACAGGGGAAATTTCAACAACTCAAACTAGCTTTTGCTGTCGCTGCACCAACGCCGATACGCTGTAAGCATGCGGAAGAAGCTGCTCGCGGCCAACCACTCACCCGGCAAACGCTGGTTAAGATTGGTAAAGCGGTGAGCCACGATGTTTCGCCAAGAACATCATGGCGGGCGGAAAAAGAATTTCGCTTACATCTGATCCACACTTTAACCGAGCGAGTCATAAATGTAGCTGTCATGCGCGCAGGAGGGAAAATTATATGAATGCCAAAACGTTAACCACGATCGATTGTCATATTAATGGCGTTCATCGTCAACTGACTCTATCACCAGCAATGTCACTGGCAGAGGTGTTACGGGCAGAAGGCTTACTTAGCGTTAAATTAGGCTGCCAGGTCGGTGAATGTGGTGCCTGTACTGTGCTCGTCGATGACATCGCCATCGATAGCTGCCTCTACTTAGCTATCTGGGCACAAGGTAAAACCATTCGCACCGTAGAAGGCGAATTAATTAACGGTATCGCATCAAAAATACAACAAGCCTATGCTAATACCGGTGCCGTTCAATGTGGTTTCTGTACGCCTGGCCTAATTATGGCAACCACTGCTTTTTTAGCCAAACCGCGCACCAAGCCATTAACGATTAAGCAAATACGACATGGATTAGCCGGTAATCTATGTCGCTGTACCGGTTACCAAATGATCGTTGATGCTATTCAATATTGCGAATAAGTTATCTCTGGGCATGGTATTTTTAAATCCATACCATCGCCCTTCTTCGCTAGCCAGAGGTCAATTCATAGCGTTTGATCTTATGGTATAAAGTAGCAATACCAATGCCAAGCATTTTTGCTGCTTGTTTTTTACTGCCATAACGGCTTAAGGCTTCACGGATCAACTGTTTTTCCATATCTTCAAGCACAACCGCACCATCAATAGCTTGTTCCTTTATTTCGATATTAGGAACAACCACTGTCTCAACCTTAAAATCATTTTTACGATGACTCACCAAATTGGGAGGGAGTAATGCCACATCAATAACATCGCCGGAAGAAGTGACATTAATCAAATATTCCATCAAATTACTCAGTTCACGTAAATTACCTGGCCAGTGATAAGCCTTGAGACGCTCCAACACCTCTTGTGAGATCCCTGGATACACCAGCCAAAGCGCTTAGTATGGAGATTAAGAAAATAGTGAATAAGTAATAGCAAGTCTCCCTGCCGCTCTCGTAATGGCGGCAAAGCTAAAGGAATAACATTCAAACGGTAATAGAGATCTTCGCGAAATTTGCCCTCCCGAACAAATTTTTCCAGATTTTGATTGGTGGCCGAAATAATCCGAATATCTACCGGAATAGCTTTACTGGCGCCAATCGGCTGAATTTCACGCGCCTCAATTGCACGCAATAATTTTGCCTGAATAACCAGTGGCATATCACCGACTTCATCTAAAAACAGTGTTCCCTGGTTAGCCGCCTGAATTAATCCTTGCTTCCCATTGGTTGAAGCGCCGGTAAAAGCCCCTTTCACATAGCCAAATAACTCACTTTCCAGTAGTTGTTCTGGGATAGCGGCACAATTAATGGCAATAAAAGCTTTGTTACCACGATGACTTAATTTATGAATCGCTCTGGCTACTACCTCTTTACCGGTACCACTTTCACCGGTGATCATTACACTAGAAGGGCTAGGCGCAATACGGCTAATCAATTTTTTCAACTTACGCATGAGTGGTGACTCACCAACCAGATGCTCAATTTGGGGTTCATCAGATTCAAATGTAGAATTGGCATAAAGCGGTAATTGATGAAAAGCTATCAAAAATATTTGATAATCCTGTATATTATGCAGTTGTCCGGTCAGTATTTCTGATATATCTCCGCAAGTGATCACATATTGCATATGACCACCGGTAAAACTTTCCTGATAAATTAGCGGCCGAATGGTAAATGTCTTGCCGATCATTTTTTCATAATTTAGATTGAGTATATTAAGTGCAATAGCATTGGCAAATTTTAATTTATTCCGACTACTTAATATCAAAACCCCTTGATCGATATTATCAATTAAGGTCATTAATGCTTTGCTGGTATGATTTACACCATTTTGTTCGTCTAATAATTTTGAAATAAAAATCGTCGAAATATGCTGCACATATTCAGAAAATTCATGTAAATTATGTTTAATTCTTTCCTGCTGTTCATGAGTAAAAGCCACCAAACTGATTACCCCAACACAAACATCCTGGAAAAATATCGGTGTGCCTAAAAACGCTTTTTCCTTACAATTTACCTTATTTTCACAATCGTGACACACTGGATCCAAGCGGGATTGAATGACAACCTTCTCTTTTCCAGTTTGAATGACGTAACGCAACAAACGCGAATTTCGTTCCAGCTTCTGCCCTAAATACTTTCCATAAGGCCCTGATCCAGCCACTCGTCTTAATGCACCGTCTACAATTTCAACTTCAAGTTGTAATACACGGGAAAGAACTTTCGTAAATCGCAGGATAGTTGGTTGGATCCGCATTAAAGCAGATTGAGAACTTACACCCAACATGATCATTTTCCTTATGTTCTAAATTTATTACACAACAAATATCGTAACTAATGAACTATAGGGCATGTGCAAATAACCGCACATCGCTTCCTATAGCCTAAATGATAGAAAAATGATTCTTCCCGATTACAGTCCATCGTAAAATATCAAGGCTCATTATTAAAATGATAATTCTGTATCAAAATTATCATTATGAATTAATAAATATCGATAATTAAAAATTAAATTTATATTTATAAATTGTAATTTAATTGTATTTTTATTATTCCAATAAGCATATTAATAAAGATAACTCTGTTATTTTTTAATTAATTTTTTTATTTATTATATTGCCAAACGATGCCATTTTTAGCCTCCGATCCTGATTAAGGATAGAATCATTTCTTAATGATAGAGTTATCATCTATACAGTACATGAAATATCAATCTGGAAATACTAGCAATAACGCAAAAATTTATTGTTTGCTTTCATTCCCTTACCTTAATAATCCTTTTCTGTGATTATTATCACGCTATTGTCTACCCACCATCCTTTCTTTTTTTACGCAAAAAAATTGGCATGCTTATTGATATCTCTTCAATAGCTTATGCAGATCCTTGGCTTAGTTCTGCTCAGCATATTCGCTATCTGACTAGCTATTTTAAATTAGGATTTTATGATGAAAACAATTAATAAATTGCTCAAGGATATCAAAGCACTGCACTCCAACCTTCACAAAAAAGATTTTTTGTTGACTTGGGAACAAAGTCAGGATGAGTTAATTCAGGTGCTAAATATTGCCGCCGTACTCAAAACTCTGCGGTCAGATAATATTGCAACTAATGTATTTCGTAATGGCTTAGGTATTTCTATCTTTCGCGACAATTCCACTCGTACCCGTTTCTCCTACGCTTCCGCATTAAATATGTTAGGGTTAACCCAACAAGATTTAGACGAAGGTAAATCGCAAATTGCCCATGGTGAAACAGTACGTGAAACTGCCAATATGATCTCGTTTTGTGCCGATGCGATTGGGATCCGAGATGACATGTATCTTGGTGCAGGTAATGCCTATATGCGTGAAGTCGGTGACGCATTGGATGAAGGCTATCAACAAGGTGTACTGCCACAACGGCCAGCATTAGTTAATTTACAATGTGATATCGACCATCCAACCCAATCAATGGCTGATCTAGCCTGGTTACGTGAACACTTTGGCTCGCTAGAAAATCTGAAAGGCAAAAAAATTGCCATGACCTGGGCTTATTCACCCAGTTACGGCAAACCACTATCCGTCCCCCAAGGTATTATTGGATTAATGACGCGTTTTGGTATGGATGTAACATTAGCCCATCCTGAAGGTTATGAACTTATCCCAGACGTCGTCGCCGTCGCGTAAAATAATGCCCAAGCATCAGGCGGAACTTTCCGTCAGGTTAATAGTATGGAACAAGCTTTCCAAGATGCGGACATTGTTTACCCTAAATCTTGGGCACCATATAAAGTGATGGAGCAACGCACCACATTATTACGTAACAATGATCATGATGGCTTAAAATCATTAGAAAAACATTGCTTGGCGCACAATGCAAATTATAAAAACTGGCACTGCACTGAAGAGATGATGGCGCTTACCCACAACGGCAAAGCACTCTATATGCACTGCTTACCGGCAGATATCTCTGGCGTTTCCTGCCGTGAAGGTGAAGTCACCGAAGGTGTATTCGAAAAATATCGCATTGCAACTTATAAAGAAGCTAGCTGGAAACCCTATATCATCTCCGCCATGATCCTGGCGCGAAAATTCGCTCAACCTGATTTGATCCTCGAGCAATTAATAAAAGACGCTGACAAACGCGTTAAATAATGCTGCTGCCCGGCCATCTATTGGCTGTTAATAGCATAAAAGTATTTTTATGAACAAATAAGGTTGGCTATGTCAATTTCCTCATTAAAGTTAGATATCGCGCAAAATCGCTTCTTTACTGGTGAAAAATCTGACTTGTTTTCGCGTAAAGAAGCAGGTAAGGCGCGGACTTTTCATCAAAAGATAGACAACTATCAACCAACACCACTCTACTCGCTAGATGGATTGGCTGATCTGTTTCAAGTTGGCAAAATATTGGTCAAAGATGAATCCCAACGCTTTGGTCTAAATGCGTTTAAAATGTTAGGTAGTACCTCTGCTATCGCCCAATTATTGTGTGAAAAATACCATATCAATATCGATAATTTCTCTTTTGAAAAGTTAAAACACAGTCTGACAGAAAAAATAACCTTTACTACTACAACGGACGGTAATCATGGGCGTGGTGTTGCCTGGGCCGCCAAACAACTTGGTCAGCACAGTGTTATTTATATGCCAAAAGGCTCAGCCCAGGAGAGAGTAGAGCATATTTTGGCGCTTGGTGCCGAGTGTATCGTCACCGATATGAATTATGACGATACCGTCCGCATGACAATGGAAACCGCCAAAAAGCATGGTTGGCAAGTTATTCAAGACACAGCCTGGCCCGGTTACAGCCAAATTCCTACCTGGATCATGCAAGGCTATACCACTTTAGCCGATGAAGCGGTGGAGCAAATGAACCAAATGGGGATCAGCCGACCAAGCCATGTTTTTCTGCAAGCTGGCGTGGGTGCCATGGCCGGTGGCGTACTTGGTTATTTGGCTGATGTCTATGGTGCTAACCAATTGCATTCAGTCGTCACTGAACCTGAGTTAGCTAACTGTCTATATCGTTCCGGTATAAAAGGGGAGATCGTCAATGTTGATGGCGATATGCCTACGATTATGGCAGGGTTAGCCTGTGGTGAGCCCAATCCGCTCGGCTGGACGGTCCTACGTAACTGCGCCCGACAATTTCTCTCATGCCAAGATGCCGTCGCTGCCCTAGGCATGCGTGTACTGGGTAACCCTTACCAAAAAGATCCGCGCATTATCTCCGGTGAATCGGGTGCGGTCGGTTTAGGGGTATTGGCAGCAGTGCATTACCACCCGCAACGCGATGCGTTAAGAAAAAAATTAGCTCTAACCAAAGATGCTGTTGTATTGCTAATCAATACCGAAGGGGATACTGACGTCAAACACTACCGCGAAGTTGTCTGGCAAGGCAAGCACCCAACATCAGCATAAGGCGCGACCCTTAAAACGCATCTTATGATTGCTGCAAAATAGGAATTTATAACGGGAGTAAACAACATGGTTAAGCAAGTTCCATTCGATAAAGTTCTGGATAGCGCCAAAAAATATAAAGATGACATGAGCCGTTTTCTACGGGACATAATCGCCATTCCTAGTGAAAGTTGTGACGAAAAAAAGGTTATCCACCGCATTAAACAAGAAATGGAAAAAGTGGGTTTTGATAAAATTGATATCGATCCAATGGGCAATATTCTTGGTTATATTGGTCATGGGCCTCATTTGATTGCGATGGATGCGCATATTGATACGGTCGGGATAGGCAATATTAAAAATTGGTCTTTCGATCCCTATCAAGGTATGGAGACAGAAAATATTATCGGTGGCCGTGGCGCATCGGATCAAGAAGGCGGTATGGCAGCAATGGTTTATGCCGGTAAAATTATCAAAGATCTCGGACTGGATGACCAATACACGCTGCTAGTAACCGGTACGGTGCAAGAGGAGGATTGTGACGGTCTCTGCTGGCAATATATCATCGAGGGATCAGGTATAAAACCCGAGTTTGTCGTTAGCACTGAACCAACAGATTGCCAAATTTATCGTGGACAACGTGGACGTATGGAAATTCGCGTTGATGTGCAAGGCATCAGTTGCCACGGCTCTGCGCCGGAACGTGGCGATAATGCCATCTTCAAAATGGGGCCGATATTGATGGAACTCCAACAACTGGCCCAACAGTTAGGCAATGATGAGTTCTTGGGTAAAGGGACACTTACTGTGTCGGAAATTTTTTATACCTCGCCGAGCCGCTGTGCGGTCGCCGATAGCTGTGCTATCTCAATTGATCGACGATTAACTTGGGGTGAAACCTGGCAAGGGGCATTAGAAGAGATCCGCGCCTTATCATCGGTTAAGGAGGCCAAAGCCACGGTTTCCATGTATCGCTATGAACGCCCTTCCTGGACTGGTTTAGTTTATCCAACTGAATGCTATTTCCCTACCTGGAAAGTAGAAGAAGATCATATTACGGTAAAAACCCTCAGTAAAGCCTGGCAAGGCTTATTCCATAGCCAACCGGTGGTAGATAAATGGACTTTCTCAACCAATGGGGTCTCGATTATGGGGCGTCATGGTATTCCAGTGATCGGATTTGGTCCTGGTAAAGAGGAGCAAGCCCATGCCCCCAACGAAAAAACCTGGAAAGAACATCTGGTTACTTGCGCCGCAATGTATGCTTCAATTCCGTTAACCTATCTATCTGAATTGAAAAAATAATCCTTTTACTCGTTAGCCCTAATGATGCTGCATTAGGGCTGATTAGGGAGCTTACGCATGAATCTACTGATCAAAGATGGTATTGTGGTCAATGCTGATGGCCAACAGCACAGTGATGTTTTAATCGAAAACGGTCTTATCAAGCAAATTAGCCCCAATATTATCCCATCAGAACCTTGCCAGGTTATTCAAGCCAAAGCGTGTTATGTGATGCCTGGTGGCGTTGATGTCCATACTCATTTCAATATTGATACCGGGCTCGCACGTAGTTGTGACGATTTTTTTACCGGCACCCGTGCAGCGGCCTGCGGTGGCACCACCACCATCATCGATCATATGGGTTTTGGCCCCAAAGGGTGTAGCTTACATCATCAACTGGCAACCTACCATCAATATGCGGCTGAACAAGCGGTTATTGATTATAGCTTTCATGGTGTTATTCAACATATTGATCAAGCGATTATCGATGAAATTCCTACTATGGTTGCGGATGGAATTAGTAGTTTTAAACTTTATCTGACTTATCAATATAAGTTAAATGATAGCGATACATTACAAGCATTAAAACAATTGAAAACGGCTGGCGCATTAACCACCGTTCATCCAGAAAATGATGCCATTATTCACTATTTACGCAACCAATTTCTTGCTGCCGGTCAGACTGACGCGCGTTATCACGCCCTAAGTCGGCCATCTGAATGCGAAGCGGAGGCTATCGCCCGCATGATCAATCTAGCACGACTGGCTGACAATGCCCCCTTGTATATTGTGCATCTGTCTAATGGTCTCGGACTCGACTACTTACGTCTAGCCAAAGCCCACCAGCAGGCAGTATGGATAGAAACCTGCCCTCAATATCTGCTGCTAGATGAACGCCAATATCTGCGTGAAGATGCGATGAAATTTATTCTCACGCCACCGCTACGCAATGTTCGTGAACAAGATGCATTATGGTGTGGTATTAGCGATGGCACCATTGATGTGGTGGCAACCGATCACTGTAGTTTTCCTTATCGGCAACGACTTGAGCTCGCTAAAGGCGACTTTAGCCGCTGCCCAAATGGGCTGCCTGGGGTAGAAAATCGGCTGTTATTACTCTTTTCTGCCGGCGTAATGAGTGGACGCATTAGCCCAGAACGCTTTGTCGCATTAACCAGCAGCAAACCCGCTCAGTTATTCGGCCTCTGGCCACGCAAAGGCTGCCTTGCCCCCGGTTCAGATGCTGATGTAGTTATCATTGCAGCCGATAAACGCACCACTATTCGTCACGAAGAGTTACATGATAACGCAGATTACAGCCCTTATGAAGAAATGGTTTGCCAAGGAGCAATCATCCATACCCTATCACGAGGAAAACCGGTTTTCAGTCGAGGACAATTTACAGGCAATGCAGGTTGGGGACAATTCTTACATCGCCAACCCTTCCAGACAAGCTAACGCTTTGCTGTATAACCGACACCTCCCTGATAGTAAATAACAATAAATAACAGGAATAATGAATATTATGAAAAAAACAATCGTCATTGCCCTGGGCGGTAATGCGTTAGGTGATGGTTTAGACGAGCAAATGGTCGCCGTAAAAACCACAGCACAGGCTATTGCTGATTTGATTGAGCAGGGACATAAAGTGGTCATTACTCACGGTAATGGGCCACAGGTCGGCATGATCAACCGCGCATTTGAAGCTGCGGCTAAAACAGCCGCTCACACGCCGATGTTACCTATGTCGGTATGTGTGGCATTGAGCCAAGGTTATATTGGCTACGATCTACAAAATGCATTAAGTGAAGAGTTACTCAATCGTGGTTTAGCCATTCCCGTTGCTTCCATTATTACCCAAGTGGAAGTTGCCGCCGACGATCCGGCTTTCCTTGAGCCCACTAAACCCATTGGCTCTTTTTTCACTCAGCAAGAAGCTGAAAAATTGATCGCCAATGGCTATCAACTAAAAGAAGACGCCGGACGGGGCTATCGTCGGGTGGTTGCTTCGCCTAAACCGATCGCTATCATTGAAAAAGAAACAGTCAAAGCCTTACTTAATGCTGGACAGGTCGTTATTACCGTTGGTGGTGGTGGGATACCAGTGGTGCGTGAAGGCAATCATTTACGCGGTGTAAGTGCCGTCATTGATAAAGATTGGGCAAGTGCTAAATTAGCCGAAATGATCGATGCGGATATGTTAATTATTTTGACGGCGGTAGAAAAAGTAGCGATTAACTTTGGTAAAGATAATGAAAAATGGCTGGAACGACTCAATCTAGACCAAGCCCAACGCTATATTAATGAGGGACATTTTGCCAAAGGATCAATGTTACCCAAAGTTGAAGCCGCCCTCTCTTTCGCCTGTAGTCGGCCTGGGCGTGAAACATTAATTACCGTTTTAAATAAAGCCAAACAAGGGATCGAAGGAAAAACAGGTACGATTGTTTGTCTATAGCCGAACCGGTTATCCTCTTACAGGGCGCGATGCGCCCTTACTCCCTTTAGGCTATTTTTATCCGTTAGCAACTAAACCGGTTTTGCCATCAAGGCCATCAATGCTTCTAACACCCCGCCGGCTATAGCCCGCGCTTTATCCGACACGGCAGTAAAATCGACTGCGGCCCCACGCGGATCAATATCGCCAATTTTGAACCCTGCCGTCACCGCTAAATTATCATTTAATAAACCACGAACCAGGCCACTTAATGGCGCTTTAATTGGCGTATCGTCAATGTAAGCAATATCTTCGCCGACACTAACAATATCACCGATATTGACATTACGATGCATAACACCGGCGACCGGCGCTCTCACAACACGTTGTGTGGTATGGCCATTAATATTACCTGGCACACCGGTATTAGCCTGCGCTGATCCCTGGTAAATCACTCGCCCTAGATTGTGTCCGCGATTGGTTTCTATAATCGCATCACAATCTTTACCCGCCTCAAAACCGGGCCCCAAAGCAATCGTCACCGGCGCCATTGCTCGATGGGTTCCTCGATTTTGTTTAGCTAAAATGGCATCGACTACACCATCGGGCTGCAAAGCGGGTAATAGGCTAGCATCTGCATCAATCAAGATGGGAATAATTCCCTGCTGCAAAAGCGGATCGACATCCTCCGGTCTAGTAACATGTTTAGCCTTCACACCTTCAATCGTCATTTCTCCGGCATAGATAGCCTGAGCAAAAGCCACCGTACAGCGGATAACTGTAGGGTATGCAACCTCTAACATAATGACGTGAAAACCAGCATGATAAAGACGCAACGCAACGCCTGTTGCAATATCGCCAGCACCCCGAATAACTACCCGCTGACGATAAGGAAAAGTACTGCACTTCATTGAGCCACCGGCGGCTTGATGTTTAATTTGCAACATTTCAGCGACAATACTAATAGCAATTTCTGCCGGCGTTTCTGCGCCAATATTGAGACCAACAGGCGCATGAAGGTGAGCCAATTGACTTGCCTTCAGCCCTTGTTCATATAATTGTCGAGTAAAGGTATGTATTTTTCTACGGCTGGCTAAAAGCCCAAGATATTTGACGGGTAAGTGGATCAACAATGATAGCGCTTCCCAATCTTGGCTATTAGTCGCAATCACCACATAATCATCCGCTTTAATAGCTAATTGCTCGATCCCTTGGTTAAAAGACGCTACCTGCAATAACTTGCTATCGGTTGGAAAATAAGCAGCATTAAGGCTATCGGCATAAACCTCCAGCACCACGATTTCAAAATCTAAAGCAGCAGCCGTTTGGGCGATAGCACGATTAACATGGCCAGCACCAATCAAGATTAAACGGCTAGCTAAACCATGAACATCAATATAAACTGAAATTGAGCCACCACAATCACTGCCAACCGCATGCTGACCATTACGGGTCATTCGACCATGAAAAATACGCGGCTTACGCTCTGCCAACGCTAACAGGGCTTCAGTAATCACTTTTCGCTCTACCATCCCACCACCAATCGTTCCAATCACACTGCCATCATCGAGTACTAACATTTGCCCAGAATGGCGCGGCGTAGAACCTCGACTTTCAATAATTTGTGCCATAGCAAAAGGGCGATTCTGCTGCTCCAGTTTTGCTGCTTCGACAAAAATTTTCATACCTACCTCAATGAGTTATCCATTCAATTTCACTGACGCTGCAATACATTCCTGATAGGAGGAGACTCCCTGACTGCTCCCAACCAAATCGCATCTAGTCCTGTTGTTAGTAACAATGCAGATAATTGGTTAGTGATAAAATTCTCAGATTGAGAAAAACGGTTAATTAACCAAATACGCTGGGCATGCAGTGGAACATTTTTAAACATTCCTGCCGGATGCCGAATAAAATGTTCAAGTACCGCAATATCTGCTTTATCTCCTGGTTCAATTTGCGTTATGGAAGCAAATAGAGGCCAGCGCTGTACATTGTCAGGGCCTAATGGTTTGGCTAAAACCTGTCCTCCTGTTACGGCAATTACGCAGCGACTACTAACCGGTATGCAAGGTTCGTGCAAAGCAGGCGCTTTTAATGGCAGACCGCGCGAACCATCGGCTTCGATCAGTAAGATATCCGCGTAATATCGCTCACCCAGAGCATCGATTTGTTGTGGGGAAAAACCACGCACTTTGCCACTACTGGCTTGCCAAGCGGCATAACACGCACAAATGGGTGAGGCAAAAGCCGCCGCAGGCAACTGAGCCGGATCGCGACATATTAATAGGGGAATATTTTCATCAGGCAAATACATCCTTGTGGTAGTACTGATAATCACTTTTTTACCTAAAACAGAAAATTGCCGCGCCAGCCAAAATAGCGTACTGGTTTTACCCCCTGCACCAATCAAACTAATAACCACAGAGGATGAGTTCAATGTTCTATCACAAAACATCGTGAGCGGTTCGGGTATATTGGCCTGTGGCATTGCTTAGGAGTCCATTAAAATGAATAGATCTGCTATCCCGCTTACGCAACTAACCAAAAAACCGGCACAAATCAGCAAAACTATTGATTGCATTATTCCGGCTGCCGGTCTTTCTTCTCGTATGGGACAATGGAAAATGATGTTACCCTGGCAACATGGAACAATACTTGATGCCAGTATCAAAAATGCATTAGCATTGTGTTCTCACATTATTCTGGTGTTTGGCTATCGGGCTGAAGAATTGATGGCGCGCTATCAACAACACCCAGCAATCAGTTTAATTTATCATGCCGATTATCAGCAGGGGCTATTCAGCTCGATTAGAGCCGGCGCTCAGGCTGTTAATAGTGACTACTGCTTTATTACCCACGGTGATATGCCTTGTCTAACTAACACTATATTTCAGCAAATTTGGTGCCAACGCGGTGCTTATGCGCTGATCCCTCGCTATCAAAAAACACCGGGTCATCCGGTTTTATTATCCCGTCATTGTCTTAATAGGGCGGTAAGACAAACCGATTGTCGCTCTATGCAGCAAGCTGTACGCAAGGGTCAGTGGCAATATATAGATCTGAATCAACCGGCAATAATCGCAGATATTGATACTCCGGAGATTTATTTGGAGTTACGCACAATAGAAAATCTGGCTGGCTCTGTTTAAGGGCAATAATACATCTGTAGCCCGTTAGGTTTATCAAAGTGATAGTGAAATTCTTTTTTTGAGAATTATGAAATAGATAACTATCTGCCGAACTTGGCTATTTTCTATTGATTATCATTCTTATTTGTTTGAGCGTGAGTTATTTCACAAATAAAAAACAAGATTAGATATTAATCACATTTCTTATTAACCATTCCTCGGTTATTGGTTTCTGGCGTGATTGTTGCAAAGTTTATGACAACTATCTGTCTATTTTCCCAATTAAATCGCAGCAAGGAGAGTCTCATGGGAGATATCATGCGCCCAATTCCATTCGATAAACTTTTGAAGCGCATCTTTGATGAATACCAACAAAACCAATCAATATTTGGTATTCCCAAACAACAATTTTATCGTCAGCAAAATCAATATCCATTAATTAAGGTGTTTGGTGAAACTTGTACCACGCCAATTGGACCGGCTGCCGGACCACATACCCAACTTGCCCAAAATATTATTGTCTCTTGGTTAACTGGCGGCCGCTTTATCGAACTGAAAACCGTGCAAATCCTCGATCAATTAGAAATAGATAAACCCTGTATCGATGCGGAAGATGAATGTTTCAATACTGAGTGGTCAACTGAATTTACGCTCATTAAAGCCTGGGATGAATATCTCAAAGCCTGGTTTATTCTGCATCTACCCGAAGCCATTTTTGAGCCCCGTAAAACCGGCGAAGCAAAATCCTTTATATTTAATATGAGTGTCGGTTACGATTTAGCCGGTATTCAGCAACCGGCTATGCAGCAATTTATCGATAGCATGATGGATGCATCTCATCATCCCACCTTTAACCGCTACCGGCAGTTATTACAGTCATGGATCGAAGAGGCCGATTTTATTCATCAATTGGCTACCGAAAATCGCCAAACTGCACTGACAAAATTAGCTAACACCATTCCCGCTCAAATGGTAAGTGGTGTCACCCTCTCTACCATGCACGGCTGCCCGCCTGATGAAATCGAAGCTATCTGCCGTTATATGTTGCAAGATAAAAAGCTCAATACTTTTGTCAAACTCAATCCCACTCTACTGGGTTATCAACAGGTAAGAGACATCCTCGATAGCTGCGGGTTTAATTATATCGGCCTAAAAGAGGTTTCATTCCAGCACGATCTACAACTGGAACAAGCCTTGGCCATGTTACAGCGGTTAATGGCATTGGCCAGTGAAAAACAGTTAGGATTTGGCGTCAAACTGACTAATACCTTAGGCGTTATCAATCATAAGGGCAAACTCGCTGGCGAAGAGATGTATATGTCCGGCCGCGCACTGTTTCCACTATCAATCAATGTCGCTGCAGTTCTTTCCCGCGCCTTTGATGGCATGCTGCCTATCTCCTATTCAGGTGGTGCTAGCCAAATCAATATCCGTGATATTTTTGCTACCGGCATTCGCCCCATCACCATGGCAACCGATCTATTGAAACCGGGTGGCTATCTGCGTATGACGGAATGCCTACGACAATTAACCGATAGCGCTGCCTGGCAGGCAGAAAAAATTGATGTTGAACGATTAGACAAATTGGCAAAACAAGCCATCAATATGGCTTATAGCCAAAAAGAGTTGAAAGCCAACCAACAGATCAATATTGATAACTCTTTGCCATTAACAGATTGCTATGTGGCGCCTTGTGTTAATGCCTGTGCAATTAAACAGGATATCCCTGAATATATCCGTTTATTAGGTGAAAAGCGTTATACCGATGCGTTAGAACTTATCTACCAACGCAACGCGCTACCGGCCATTACCGGTCATATTTGCGATCATCAATGCCAATACAATTGTACTCGCTTGGACTATGATAGTGCGCTAAATATTCGTCAACTGAAAAAAATTGCCTTAGAAAAAGGCTGGCAGGAGTATAAACAGCGTTGGCATAAACCGGCCGGTACAGGTACTCGCCATCCGGTTGCCATAATCGGTGCCGGCCCTGCTGGCCTCAGTGCCGGCTATTTTTTAGCCCGAGCAGGCTATCCAGTAACCATTTATGAACGAGAGTCCAATGCCGGTGGCGTAGTAAAAAATATTATCCCGCAATTTCGCATCCCGGCAGAACTTATCGAGCATGATATCAACTTTATTGCTGAACACGGTGTCAAATTTGAATTTGGCTGTCAGCCTGATCTAACCGTGGAGAAATTGAAAGCGGCTGGCTTTCATTATGTGTTGATTGGCGTTGGCACCGACAAAAACAGTGGTATCAAACTGACTGGTGAAAATCATCACATCTACCCATCTCTACCCTTCCTGCGTGACTATAATCGTGGTTTTACCCCGAAGATGGGCAAACATGTGGCGGTAATTGGTGCCGGTAATACCGCCATGGACTGTGCCCGGGCAGCACTGCGCATACCGGATGTAGAACAAGTCACTATCATCTATCGCCGTTCAAAAGCCGAAATGCCCGCCTGGCCAGAGGAATATGAAGAAGCTTTAGCTGATGGCGTAAAATTTATGTTCCTTGCCAATCCTGAACATTTCGCTATTGATGGTAAATTGACGGTCAGATTGATGACTTTAGGTAAAGTTGATAGCTCCGGGCGTCGTCAGGCAGTGGCAACCGAACAAACCACCAGCTTAAAATTGATAGCATAATTACCGCAATAGGTGAGCAACAAGATAGCCAAATGCTAACCGCAATGGGCGTTCCACTCGCTCAAGATGGCAAGCCGGCTATTGATCTGGTGAGCGGAGAAACCACGCAATCCGGCGTATTTTTAATCGGCGATGTGCAACAAGGGCCTTCTTCCATTGTCGCGGCGATCAGTACCGCCCGTCGTGCTGTCGATACCATTTTGCGACGGGAAAATATTTATAGCCATCATGGTAATAAGTACTGGAGTAATGTTGATCCGCAACATCTTTATCAGCGTAAAGGTCAAATTGCCGTCACCCTAATTGACCAACAACACAGTGAAGCTTTCGTTGAACAGGAAGCCAATCGCTGTCTGGAATGTAATTATATTTGCAGTAAGTGTGTTGATGTCTGCCCAAATCGCGCCAATGTTTCGATTGCCATACCTGGCTTTCAAAATCGCTACCAAACGTTGCATTTAGATGCCATGTGCAATGAGTGTGGTAATTGTGCGCAATTCTGTCCTTGGCAAGGTAAACCATACCGAGATAAGCTGACTATTTTTAGCCTGGAAGAGGACTTTATTAATAGCACTAACCCTGGTTTTTGGGCCGAAGGCGATCGCATCTCTGTTCGACTCAACAGCCAAACCTGGCTATTACGCATCAATAATGACAGCCAATTTCAAAAGATACCGCCCGAACTGCACGACATGTGTCAAATCATTAGCCACGTACACAAACACCATCAATATCTATTAACTCATGTGGAGGCCTGATCATGTTAATTTTAAAAAATGCCACCGCAATCGAATTTGAGCCTGCCCAGATAAGAGAAAATATTGATATCGCCATCAAGGATAGCGAAATTTTGGCTATCGGCCCCAATTTGACTGCCCGTTTTCCAGCAGCAAAAACTAAACCGATGAATGGCCGCATTGTTATGCCGGGTATTGTCTGCGCTCATAATCATTTCTATTCTGGATTATCCCGTGGCATCCTTGCGCAAATCCCCCCCTGCCCGGATTTTATTTCTACTTTAAAAAATCTATGGTGGCGACTGGATAGAGCGTTAGATGAAGAAGCACTTTACTATAGTGGCCTGATTTCCGCACTGGAAGCGATTAAAAGTGGCTGTACTGCCGTTATCGACCATCACGCCTCACCTAATTTTATTCATGGATCGCTACACACTTTACGCAACGCTTTTTTAAAAGCCGGATTACGCGGCATGACCTGCTTTGAAACTACTGATCGTAATGGTGGGCTAGCCGAACTTGAGGCTGGAATCGAAGAAAATATTAACTTCGCCAAATATATTGATAGTACGAAAAGCAAAGAACGTTATCTGGTAGAAGCCCACATTGGTGCTCATGCTCCATTTACCGTATCTAATGACGGGCTTGGTCTATTACAAAGCGCCATCAAAGAAACCCAACGCGGTTTGCACATTCATGTGGCTGAAGATCACTATGATGTCTCCCATAGCCATGATAAGTACGCTAAAGATCCTTTACTCCGTTTAGCTGAATATGATCTGATCGATCACAAAACCTTAATTGCTCACGGGCTCTATTTGTCACCCAACGATATTCAGATCCTCAACCAAAATGATGCTTTTCTGGTGCATAACGCACGCTCTAATATGAATAATCATGTCGGCTATAACGCGCAACTAGCTCATTATCATAATGTCGCTTTAGGCACGGATGGCATCGGTTCAGATATGTTTGAAGAGTTAAAATTTGCCTTTTTTAAACATCGCGATGCCGGCGGAAAGCTATGGCCCGATAGTTTTACTCGCTATCTATGGAGTGGTAATACCTTACTGGCGCGCAACTTTAATGCCCAATTTGGCCGGCTTGAAAGTGGTTATAAAGCTGACTTAACCATTTGCGATTATGCAGCACCAACACCACTGCAAGCAGAAAATATTCCAGGACATCTGGTCTTTGGCTTAAGTTCAGCCAGTGTTGATAGCGTAATGATAGACGGTGTTATGGTTTATGAAAATCGACAATTTACTTTCGATCATCAACCTATTTACGCTGAAGCCAGAAAAGTTGCCGCTAAATTGTGGCAGCGCATGGACACACTGAAATAAAAACCTAACACAACAAAAAAAGCGATTAACAGGTGGATTATGATTGAGCAATTTTTCCGACCAACCACCATTGAACAGGCAATGGATCTTAAACGCCGTTTTCAACATCAAGCGGTCTGGTTTGCTGGTGGCAGCAAATTAAACGCCACACCGACAAAAACTGAACGCAAAATAGCCATTTCGCTGCAAAACTTGCCGATGAATAATGTTGATTGGGATAATGGCACATTACGTATTGGCGCATTAATTAAGCTACAGCAATTACGCGATATGCCTGCTATTCCCCAAGCGCTATATGATGCGTTAGGCTTTATCTACTCTCGCCATCTACGTAACCAATCTACTGTCGGCGGCGAGATCGCCGCTCAGCAAGCAGAGTCGGTACTACTACCGGTTTTACTAGTGTTAGAGACAGAAGTAATGTGTGCTGATGGGCAAATTTTAAGCCTGGAAGATTATTTGGCCATGCCCGATGATCGACTATTAAGTGAAATTATTATTAAAAAACCTTTTCGCCATTGCGCTACCCGCAAAATTAGTCACTCAGCCGCCGGCTGGTCAGTGATTACGGCAGCAGTGGCTATCACCGATAAGCAACAATACCGCATTGCCCTAGATGGTGTCGGTGAAAAAGCGCGCCGCTTACCTGCTATCGAATCATTAGCATTACAAGGAGCAGAGCTGGAAAAAGCGATCAGTAATGCCATTCGGCCAGTAGATAACCTGCTAGGAAGTGCAGCATACCAGCGCTACATGGCCGGTATTTTAATAGCTGATCTGTTGACTGATTGCCGGCAAAAAGAGGAGAGAAGCAAATGATGGTTCGTTTCACGCTAAATGGCTGCCTCAAAGAATTGGAATGTAGAGCAGGTGATAATGTTCAGCAACTGCTGTTCAATATTGGTATGCATTCAGTGCGTAATAGTGATGATGGATTTGGCTTCGCTGGCTCTGATGCTATCTTATTTAATCATACCATTCATAATGCTTCCCTACTGATCGCCGCTCAACTGGATAACGCCACCATTATGACGGCGGAATCACTCGCTAGTTGGGATCAACTGAGTATTGTGCAGCAAGCCATGATCGATGTCGGCATTGTGCAATCTGGTTACAATGATCCTGCGGCGGCCTTAATCATCACTGATTTACTAAATCGCATTGCTGATCCTGATCGTGAAGCTATCGATGACGCACTGTCTGGCTTATTCAGTCGCGATGCCGGTTACCAACAGTTTTATACGGTTGTTGATTTAGCCAAAAAACGGCTGCTCGATCCTGCTCATCAGATAACCGTTGCGCCTATTTTCCGCCACGATTTGGCCCTAATCGGTAAAATCCATCCTAAAACAGACGCAGCGAAAATGGTGCAAGCTAAACCCTGTTATGTCGAAGATCGCATTGCCCACAACGCCTGTGTAATAAAAATGCTACGCAGTCCTCATGCCCATGCTGTCATCAGTCAACTTAATGTCAGCAAAGCCGAAGCATTACCTGGCGTGATCCATGTTATTACCCACCTTAACTGTCCAGATATCTACTACACTCCTGGCGGACAAAGCGCGCCGGAACCCTCGCCCCTTGACCGCCGAATGTTTGGCAAAAAACTACGCCATGTTGGCGATCGGGTAGCTGCCGTCGTCGCAGAAAATGAGGAGATTGCCCTAGCAGCGCTAAAACTTATTGACGTGGAATATGAAGTATTAAAACCGGTCATGTCAATTGACGAAGCAATGGCGGAAGATGCCCCAATTGTCCACGATGAACCGGTTGTCTATATCAACGGCGCTCCCGCTGATCTGGCACAACAAAATCAACACGCCATAAAACGTGGCGAGCAGATGTTTATCAACTTCCCGATCGGTGCCCGCCCGGTCAACAATATTGCGGCCAGTATTCATGGTAGCATCGGTGATATTGCTGACGGATTTGCTAAAGCTGATGTGATTATTGAACGTACCTACCAATCTAAACAGGTACAGCAATGTCCTGCCGAGCCGCACATTTGCTATAGCTATATGGACGGTGATCGCTTAGTGATCCATGCCTCCACTCAAGTCCCCTGGCACCTACGTCGCCAAGTTGCGCGTATCGTTGGGCTAAAACAGCATAAAGTCCATGTCATTAAAGAACGAGTCGGCGGCGGCTTTGGCTCCAAACAAGATATACTGTTAGAAGAAGTTTGTGCCTGGGCTACCTATGTCACCGGTAGGCCGGTCTACTTCCGCTATAGCCGTGAAGAAGAATTTATTGCTAATACCTCACGCCATGTGGCGAAGGTAACCGTTAAACTGGGTGCCACCAAGGATGGAAAACTTACTGCAATTGACATGAATTTCCGCGCCAATACTGGCCCCTATGGCAATCATGCGCTAACCGTACCCAGTAATGGCCCGGCGTTATCACTGCCTCTTTACCCCTGCGATAATGTTAACTTTCAAGTCACCACTTACTACAGTAATATTTGCCCGGCAGGTGCTTATCAAGGCTATGGTGCGCCAAAAGGTAATTATGCGCTCACGATGGCGATGGCTGAATTGGCGGAGAAACTAGGCATTGATCAGTTGGATGTGATTGAACTTAATCGGGTGCAAGAAGGTCAAGAATTGAAGATCCTCGGTGCCATCGGTGAAGGAAAAACGCCCACCAGCGCACCTACCGCCGCCAGTTGTGCCTTAGCTCCGATCTTGGCTAAAGGACGCCAATTAATTGACTGGCACGGGCGAAAACCCGTTGCCGGCGATTGGCGGGTCGGTAAAGGTGTTGCCATCATTATGCAAAAATCGGGTATTCCCGAAATTGATCAGGCAAACTGCATGATCAAGCTAGAATCTGACGGCACCTTTATTGTTCATTCTGGCGGTGCCGATATTGGTACCGGTTTAGATACCGTGCTGGCAAAACTGTGTGCCGAAGTATTATGCTGCCCGCTGAGCGAAATCCATGTCATTTCTGGCGAGACTGATCACGCTCTATTTGATAAAGGAGCTTACGCCTCATCCGGTACCTGTTTCTCAGGTAATGCGGCCAAAAAAGCGGCGGAAAACTTACGCGAAAAAATACTTTTTTACGGCGCTCAAATCCTTAACGAGCCCAAAGAAGATGTTACTTTGGTACATCCAGGTATCATCCGTGGTAAACAAGGTCAAATCAGTTATGGCCAAATCGCCCATCAAGCGGAAACCGGCACCGGATTTGGTGTACTGGTAGCAACTGCCAGTTATGTCACCAATGATTTTGCCTTTCCATTTGGTGCCAATTTTGCCGAAGTCGCGGTTAATCTACGCACTGGCCAAATTCGGCTTAACAAATTCTACGCCCTACTCGATTGTGGCACCCCGATTAACCCAGATTTAGCACTGGGTCAAATCTATGGTGCAACATTACGCGCCATCGGCCACAGCCTAACCGAAGAGATCCAATATGATAGTCAAGGTATTCCCTTAACACGGGATCTCCGTAGCTATGGTGCACCCAAAATCGGTGATTTACCGGCTGACTTTGGTGCTTTTTTGGTTCCCAGTGACGACCCGGTCGGGCCGTTTGGCGCCAAATCTATCTCGGAAATTGGTGTTAATGGCGCCGCACCGGCTATTGCCACTGCGATCCATGATGCCTGTAATATTTGGTTGCGGGATTGGCCTTTTACACCAGAGAAAATATTAACTGCTTTAGGGAAATTGTAATTGATTGAGGCTGCTCAAACAGCCTCTCACTCATCATACAACAATAAATTAACTATTTTAATTTGCTTTACTTAGCTGACAAATAGCAGTAACAGGCGAATATTGTCATTGTTTGCTCACCAAGGCACCACAAAATCAGCTAAAGCTTATTGTTACGATAAAAAATAGGTCTGCTACGATGGATAAAAATAACCTAGATGACTCAATCTCCATCATCACTCATGCGCTCAGATTAATCACAATTACCATCCTAAGCCTATTGGCTCAAACAAGCCAACGGGATTATCAAAGCCGGCCTAAAACAGCTAATCGTCACGTTAAATCATTCACTCGCAAACTTATTGCCTTTCAGCTAATCACTATAAGAGGTCATCACTATGTCTGCCAATTTACCGGAGGCACCAAGCGAAACACAGACGGCAACAGCGCTGGCAACATTTTTCCAAATTACTGAACGTAACAGCAATGTTCGCCAGGAAATTTTAGCAGGCATCACCACTTTTCTAGCCGTGGTTTATTCGGTGATCGTTATTCCAAACATGTTGAGCCAGGCTGGTTTTCCGCCTGACACCACCTTCACTGTCGTCTGTTTAGTTGCCGGTCTCGGTTCATTATTGATGGGGCTATGGGCAAACTTACCGATGGCTATCGGCTGCACCACTTCAATGTGCGCCTTTACCGCTTTTAGTCTGGTACTAGGACAACAAATTAGCATTCCAATTGTACTTGGCATTGTTTTCGTCATGGGGGTTTTTCTTGCCATTATCTCAATTGCCGGCATCCGTACCTGGATATTACGCAATTTACCGCAAGGTATTGCTCATGGCACCGGTATCGGCATTGGGTTGTTTATTCTACTTATTGCCGCTAATGGCGTTGGATTAATTAGCAAAAATCCGCAAGCAGGATTACCGGTTGCCCTTGGCGCTTTTACTTCATTCCCTGCCATTATGTCACTAGTGGGTCTGGCTATTATTTTTGGTCTAGAAAAACACCGCATCCCAGGCAGCATTTTATTGGTAATTGTTGGCATCTCTATTGTCGGACTAATATTTGATCCCAACATCCAATTTCAAGGCTTATTTGCCCTACCCAAACTGACAGATAATAGTGGACAATCACTAACTTTTAGCCTGAACATTGGTGCTGCCTTACAGCCGCAAATGTTACCCTATGCATTAGCACTTATTATCACTGCTATATTTGATGCGACCGGCACCCTACGCGCAGTAGCCAGTCAAGCCAACTTACTCGATAAGAATGATAAAGTTATCAATGGCGGAAAAGCATTTACTGTTGATTCGCTAAGTGCGATTTTTGCTGGCTTAATAGCCACATCCCCCGCTGCGGTATATCTAGAATCAACCGCAGGCACAGCCGCTGGCGGCAAAACTGGCTTAACCGCCGTGATGGTTGGTATGCTTTTTTTATTGATGATATTTTTAGCGCCGCTATCACTGTTAATTCCTCATTACGCCACCGCGCCAGCGCTAATGTATATTGGCTTGCTGATGCTACAGAATGTATCAAAACTCAACTTCAACGATTTTGTTGACACCATGTCTGGCCTAGTGTGTGCGGTTTTTATTGTTTTCACTTGCAATATCGCAACGGGGCTTATGTTTGGCTTTGTGACCCTGGTTATCGGCCGTATTTTTGCCAAAGAATGGCATCGGCTCAATACCAGTACCCTGACCCTAACCCTACTATTGGTCATTTTTTACTATGGTGGCTTAGCGATTTAATTTTTTTCCGAATCTGCCAGAGGATTCGGAAAAATTTTCTCGTCGGCTGAACGATTTTTTATTGCAACAATGTTACAGATTATTATCCATAATAAAATTAAATCCGCAGTCATTTTATATGTCAATTTTTATTCAATTTAACCAATCCCCAAGCCTGACAACAATAACCACACACTAAATAGGTGAATTTTTTAGTTATAACCCATTGATTAATAGTATAAAATAAGGTCAGACCAGTGTAGTAATTTTGTTACTCAATAAGGTAAAAAAGATATTGTTTTAATCTAAAAACAGAAAGAGTTTGATGATAAGTTTTATTCGCTAACGGTAGCTTATGCGATAACAACCGGCGCATAGGTAGATCGTAATCAAGCTATTAATATCGCATTTTAATAACAATTTTTAAACATTCAAATTCTATAGACTGAAAGCAAAAAGGTTCCAAATGACTGCTTATCAATAGCAATAATCATAAAATAAGAAACCTCATAAGCACGAATGGGAGCAATCAAAATTAATAGTTTTTAATTTATAAATTGGAGACAGTTAGAATTATGGATAATTTCTTATATGGAAAAAATAAAGGGTGGAACAGCGTTAAAAATTTACTTAATTATCAAAAAAATAATGCTAAATTAATTAACAACAACAAACCATCTTACGATATCGATAAAGCGGCAGAACATCTCTCAAGAGACGCTTATAATCAAGAATGGGCAAAAAAACATACAAACAGTGAATCGTTAACTATTACTTACACTTTTACCAATTGGCAAACATATTCCCCAGGATCATATCAAGGTGTCTATAACCCGAAAGGCCTAACCCCATATCAGCAAAAACAGGCCAAACTTGCCCTACAGGCCTGGGAAGATGTGGCTAATATAAAACTGGTTAAAGTCAATTCGGCGGAAAAAGCCATGATCGACTTTGGTTATTATGATGGTTACCCGTCTGAGCAAGCCCATACCCAGATAAAATCAAATCCCCACTGGAATTACTCTACTAATAGTTTCGATACCGACATCAAAAATACCGTTTGGTGCAATAGTAATAGTACTTCCAACCTAAAACATCCCACATTAGGAGATTATGGCCGTTATACTTATATTCATGAAATAGGACACGCATTAGGATTACCCCATCCCGGTGACTATAATTCTACAAATGGCGGTTATCAACAAAATGCTCAATATAAGGAAGACTCCCGTCAATTCAGTGTAATGAGTTATTGGTCGGAAGCCGAAACCGGCGGCGACAACCACTTTCATCACTCTGCTGCGCCTTTGATGCATGATATTGCCGCCATACAAAAAATTCATGGCGCCAACACCTCCATCCGAACTGGTCATGACATTTACGGATTTAACTCCAACACCGATAGAGATTTTTATACCCTCACCGACAGTAACCAGAAAGCGATTTTTTGTGTCTGGGATGGCGGCGGTATCGACACCTTAGATTTTTCCAAATATTCCCAAAATCAACGCATTAACTTAAATGAAGGTTCTTTTTCCGATGTCGGTGGCTTAAAAGCCAATGTTTCCATCACGCAGCACACCACGATTGAAAATGCGATAGGTGGTTTGGGTAATGACGTGATTGTCGGCAACGATGCTAACAATACCATTGAAGGGGGTAAAGGTGACGACATCATCTATGGCGGCAAAGGTAGAGATATGTTATGGGGTGGTAATCGTAACGCAATTGCGCCCAAGAAAAAAACAGATGACCAACTAACTGATGATGAACTAACTAATGAAGTAGACGATTTCATTGATGAAGAAGAGCCGCTAGAGGATTATTGTGATAATGAGGTCACTAATCCTTGCTGGACAACCTCACCATGGGGAGGATACAACGGAAATTCTTACTGTCCTTGGACAAAACCATCCTGCGGCTATAACAGTTATCCTACATCATATTATTCGGCTCCGACATTCAATGGCTTTACTTATAGCTATAACTGGCCTTGGCAATATTACGGCAACAATATGGCTTATAATGCCGGCTACCTAAATCAACAAGGCTATTGCAATAACAACAACTACGGTTACTGTAAGCAACCTGCAAGAGCTAACCTAATTATTGATAAATATACCGGGGGTAATAATAGTTCCTATTATTACAATGATCAAAAAGCGCCAAAAATTAGCAATGGCAGCGACAAAGATATCTTTGTTTTTGCCAGCATCGAAGATTCGCCTTTTAACAATCCAGATGTAATCATGGATTTTGAAACCGGCATCGATAAAATTGATCTGACTGCCATTATATTACTTAATTCTGACCATTACCGTATTGCCCCCCATCTCGTCGACCACCTTCCGCAAAAAACAGGAGAAATGCAATTGACTTATGATAAAGAATTTAACTTAAGTCAATTGTTGTTAAATGCTGACAATGATGACACTCCCGACTTTGCGCTGGATATCTATGGCGTTGTCAAAGAAAGCGATTTTATGCTGGCATAATCGTAAAACGGTGAGCCAAGCTCACCGTTTTTTTGGGTGCTGGTTGTGGTTGATTCCTCTCTTCGCAAAAATAATGCCTTCCTTGCTGGCCGTATTAATAACAGCCATTACAGCTATTTTTACTGCAATATAATGAGAGAAATTGATCTATTTTACTGGTTAGCTTAACTCTACCAGCGTAAAATAACGGGCTCAGCAACTTATAAATTAGATGAAAAAGTAGCTCTATTCTTTAGCTGACTTTGCTAGCTATGGAATGTTCATTTGGTTATTGAAAGCAACCACCGGCCAATGATAGTTTACTTTAGTGTTTAAATCGTAAAATTAGACAACATACTATCAATTATTAGGTCTTCCTATTGGCCATGTTAGTTAAGAGGATCCTATGTCATTACCTACTTATGACAAATTCATTGAGCCTGTATTAAGAGTTCTACAAAAGTATCCACACGGGCTACCGGCAAAAGAGGTACACGAATACGCTGCTGATTTTCTAGGGCTAAACGATGAACAACGTTCTGAAGTTATCACCAGTGGTCAACTTATTTATAAAAACCGGGCTGGATGGGCACACGATCGACTGAAAAGAGCCGGACTTTCTCAAAGCCTATCCCGTGGAAAATGGTGTTTAACCGACAAAGGTTTTCAATGGGCTGAGCAACACCCCACTCCCTTAGATAAAAAACTGGTCGATCATATTACTTTCGATTTTGTCGATATTTTACTTAAAAAAAATGCAGATATTGCTCCATTGAATAATGATATTCCTTCATCAGCAAAGATTGCTGCTTATGAAACCAGCAGCCCTGATGATCGACTTGATGATGCCTATCAAGAAATTCGTCATGCAGTTGCTGAAGAACTACTTAGTAACCTACTACAAGTCTCTCCAAACCGCTTTGAAATTATTGTTCTCGACATTCTCCACCAACTCGGTTATGGCGCTAATCGTGAGGATTTACAGCGCGTTGGCGTTGGTAGTAGCGGGGATGGTGGCATTGATGGAATAATTTCATTAGATAAACTTGGATTAGAAAAAATCTATGTACAAGCTAAACGCTGGCAATCTACTGTTGGTAGACCTGATTTAAAAACCTTCTATGCTGCCCTTGCGGGGCAAAAAGCCAAAAGAGGAATATTTATTACAACATCCTCATTCACGACACACGCTTTAAACTTTGCAAAATCGGTTGAAGGAATGGTGTTGGTTGATGGTAACCGTTTAGTAAATCTGATGATAGATAATGAAATTGGCGTAAGTTCGAGAATAATAAAATTACCGAAAATAGATACGGATTATTTTGAATAAGTCAATTATTTAATATCATTCTTTCTTAACTAAAATATTAAGACTAAAAACAAGCAATATCCCTTTGCACCTCTGACATTCAACTGTGCCATGAAACAAATTTAACTCAGAATAAGCAAAAAAAACCAACCTAAAACAGAGATTACTTAACAATCATATAATTATTTTTCATTAGGCTATTTTTTTGTTGCCTATTGGTATCAACCGCTAAATTAGTTCCCTCATATTGATTTTGTCTGGTTTTTATTCAGTTTTGGTAACAAACGAAAATAACCAACTGCTCCATTCTTCACAAATAACGTTATTTCTAATTTAGGCAATTAGCCATTATTTGATTAAGCAGGTTTCGAAAGATACTATTTCACTGCACACTTATCATGAGTGCTTTTTTAATATTTTTTATCAGACTCTAGTTAATATTTTATTTTTTTTGATATTGCAGATAATAAATAACTAAATTTTGCCGCAATCTGCTCTTGCTATAGGCAATAGATAGTGATTTTTTATTGCTATTTTTTCCATCGGCGAACGCATTATTTTTTTATTCATTTTGTTTATTAGATAGGTATTTGTATGGCTAAAATTTGTGCAATACATTAGTTTAATTATTTAGATAAACTTATTAATCTAATTAATGCTAGTTTATCTGGTTTAATAAAAAAATAAACAAATAAAATCAAATATTTACATCAATTTGCTGCAATAATGCACAAATAATTTATTAGAAAAATTTCCATTATGTCCAGAATTTATTTATATTAAGACGCTATCCTACAAGGAATAAATTGATTATTTATAGGTAATTCATGAGTATTATTGAGTCCTATCGGCGGGAGGAAATAATGGATGTGAAAATATCACCTCAGCTGATTGCTATGTTTGAAAACAATAGCGATCCGTGGGGAATAAAAATTTTTGACGGCGACAAATCTATTCATTTTTATAGTAATCCTCAAAACTACAGGTTATTTAATTTACCTACTAATTTTAAATTATACGGCAAAAGTGATGGCGAAATACCCCATCCCATTGCTGAATTCTCAGAATACTTTCAAACCCATGATTTTGAGACACTAAAACAGAAAAGAAATATCATTTCGATTGATATTTATCCTTATGGCGAAGATTCATTATTACAACCTTACGTTTGTGAAAAATTTCCGTTTATTATCGACGGAAAATGTGTTGGCGTTATGTTTCATTCAAGAAAGATGGAATTATTACCTTTTAGGAAATTTAAAAATTTTGGTAAAATTCATGGCACAACAGATAGTCTTATTGAAACTAAATTTACCAAAAAAGAATTAGAAGTTATGTTTCTGGTTGCCCATTCGTTTAACCCAAAAGAAATTTCTAAAATGCTTTGTGTTAGTCATCATACCATTAGCAATAAATTACAATCTATCTACCAAAAATTGGGGATTAGCTTTCGGGAGCAACTTATAGAATATTGTATTAATAAAAATATTCATAATAAAGTACCGATGCGATTCCTCAGACCGCGCAGCTATTTATTTGACTAAATAATATAGAGAAATATAGACATGGATAAAGAACACTCCCTTGAAAGGATTCCACCTTCAGCACGCTCTGATTTATTTTCTGTTGTTTTAATTCGTATCGGTGCCAATACCTCATTATCGCAGTTTATCCTGGGTGCAACATTAGGCCACGCAATGACATTTTGGCAGGCAATGTTAGCAACGCTACTGGGTAGCTTAATTCTTGAATTTATAGGTCTAGGATTGGGTCTTATAGGATGCCGGGAAGGATTACCTACCAGTGTGCTGTCAAGATGGTGCGGCTTTGGCCGAATAGGCTCAACTATGATTGGCTTTGCTATCGCAATAAGTTCGCTCGGCTGGTTCGGTGTACAAAATGGTGTTTGTGCCAAAGCCTTAGAATATGTATTAAACGGCAAGCTTGATTTCGGCTGGTGTGCCACAATTTCAGGCATATTTATTACCGTACTAGTTGCTTGCGGATTCAAAGGATTAAGTCTAACCGCCAAAATAGCGGTACCTTTATTTTTTGTTGTTATGATTTGGGTGACATTTAATACATTAACGACAATCGACATTAAAGAATTAATCAATATTATTCCAGCAGAAAAGGACACGATGACCTTAAGCGCTGGGGCAACCATGGTCGCCGGTGGATGTATTGTCGCAATACTAGTAACCCCTGACATCAGCCGATATTGTCAGAATTCAAAAGATGTTTTTTGGATGTTAACAATTTCCATCATTGTTGGGGAATTTATTGTCAATGGTGTTTCTATATTGATCGCTAAAGCGATGGGTACAAGTGATGTAGTGAACATCCTTATTCAAAATGCAGGCTGGATCGGTGTAATTTGTACCATTTTGGCAGTGGTTAAAATAAATGATATTAATCTTTATAGTGTCTCTCTTAGCATGAGCAATGTTATTGAGTGTCTAACTGGCAAGAAAACCAATTATGTTTTATTGACGCTAATCGCTGGTGCTATTGGAACTTTCTTTACCGTTATCGGTATTTTAGACAATTTTGTTGAATTTTTGATAATAGCTGGCGTTATTTTCCCACCGATAGCGGGGATAATGCTAACTGACTACTATATCCTGCGCACTAATAGAGATTTGCTTGATTCAACCCGTAAAGAAGGCAAGCTACCAAATACTGCTGCTACACCATTGATAAATTATGCTTCCATTATTGCCTGGGCTCTAGGCTCTATCGCTGGGATGACCATAACTATGGGTATTCCATCAGTTAACTCGATATTTATCTCTGCTGTGATATATTTCTGCTTATCTATTTTAAAGAATTTTTTCAATAAAATACCCAAAGAGATAAAAAATGATCAAAGTTACAATAGCTCAGACGGACGCAATTTTAGGTGACAAGGATAAAAATTTACAAAGATTAGAGTATTATTGCTATAAGGCTAAGGAAAACAATGCGCAAATTATTTGTTTTCCTGAATTAGCGACTACTGGATATTCACCATCATTACTAGGAGAACAATATTATTCACTTAGTGAAACCAAAAATGAACAGACAGATAAGCTATTTAGCCAATTATCCAGCAAACTTAATTTAGTCATAATTTGTGGTTTTATAGAACGCGATGATACAACCGGTGAAATTTATAATTCTGCCGGTATTTGGATACCCAATAGAGAAAACTGGTTGGCTGTATATCGAAAAATGCATCTATTCCATTATGAAAAACTATGGTTTACGCCCGGTGATAACTTGCCGGTTTTTGATATTGGTATCTGTCGTATTGGAATCATGATTTGTTACGATGCTGGATTTCCTGAAGTTGCCAGAACTCTGGCAACTAAAAAGGCTGATATTTTATTCATGCCATCCGCTTGGTCAGAAAAAGACAAAGATATTTGGTATATAAACACCGCTTCTCGCGCGTTAGAAAACACAACCCATTTAGTAGCAGTCAATCGCTGGGGAAATGAAGGTAATATAAATCTGTTTGGTGGTAGTCGAATTATTGATCCAAGAGGAAGAGTTATTGCTAACGTTTCGGAAAAAGCAGAAGATACTCTCTGTTATGAAATAGATTTAACTATGCAAAAACAGATAAGAAAAACATTAAAATATTTAACGGATAAAAAATCAAACTATACACCTTATTTATAATCATCTAAAAGAGTTCTCTTTTTATCGCTTTCATATTTTTACACTGTAGTATATGTAGAGCATAAAAACATAATAAAATTAATATAATTTTCTATAAATTAATAGCTAAAATGCATATTATTGCTTTTGGCTATTTAAATTATCTATTTATATTATAAAAAATATCCCACCTATTAAATTGGTTTGCATAAAAATAAAAATAATAAATATTAATAATTAATCTTTATTATAACTTATATCTATTATTTATTTTCTCTAATCAAATTAAATATAATTTATTTATTTTAATTTAAAAAAACTTATTAATAACTCTATATTTTTAATAACCATAGTAAAAGCAAATTTCTGGATATTCATCTTTACGGTATATATAACACTAACTATCTAACAATTTGCTGGTTAATTAACACTACTACATAACTTGATACAAAATACCTGCTTTAATATATTGATTTTTTATCTCGCATAATTAAATAAAAATTAGCTTTTTGATGGCTAAAAAATTGCAATACTCAATCCAATTTAATGATTTGATCTCTTTTTGATCAGGGCGGAGGGTTTAGTGGGTTAGGTTTTAATTTTTGGTTGCTAAGGCGGCATGATGCAATTATATCGATATATATAAACCAATCTGCTGATATTGTAACCGCTCTACCTGCACCGGTGTTACCCTCTAGAGATAGCTCTGTATGTTGATCAACTAGCTGGTCACCATTAATCAAATCAATCGGAGAGACTCTGTCAGGACCAACCTCTTTCATTTCAGCCTTAGTGAAACCACCAGTGATAATAAAAAGTACCCTACCTTCTTCCATGATTAGGAAGATGTGTTATATACTTCCTTAACTAGCCGATTGAATGTGATATTCTTTCCAGAAATCCTGTTATATCCTCGACATAAGGCAATAATTAGTGGAGCAGTCTCGCAATTTTGAAATGTTGCGTAGCCAGTGGCCAGAACTGGCCGAGCTCGGATTTACCGCCGAACAATATGTTCACTCCGATCCTGAAAGCTGTCTTGTGAAGCTACGTAATTACACAGAATTGATGGTGCGTTGGTTGTATCGCCAGGAGCGTTTGCCTGAAGGTTTTAAGGCAAATTTGTACGACCTAATGAACGCCAATATATTTACCAGCATGATGCCAGAAGCCATCATCATGAAAATGGATGCTCTGCGTATCCATGGTAACCGTGCTGCACACGGCGGACGCATTAAAGCCAAAGATACTTACTGGCTACTCAAAGAAGCATATCTGTTAGGCATTTGGCTCTATGTCCGCTATGCCAACGGCAATGTTGATGACAGCCCTAAATTTACTCTTCCTCCGTTAACTCAATCACCTACGCGTGCTGATGAAAAACGACTGGAACAAGCTATCAAAGCGCAGAATGAAAGTCGTGAGCGTGAGTTGGCATTGCAACGCGCCCTACAGCAAGAGCAGGAAAAGGCTGAGCTTCTCACCCAACGTCTGAATGAAGCCAAAAATCGCAACCAGCATGTTGCCGATATTCTCTCTATAGATGAGGCCGAAACACGCCGCCGACTGATCGATTCTCGCCTGCTGGCAGCCAATTGGGATGTAGGGGAAGAACTCAAGAATACTGATCAGGTAACCCAAGAACATCCTGTCAAAGAGCAACCGACATCAACCGGTGATGGCTATGCAGATTATGTATTGTGGGATGAGGCACATAAACCATTGGCGGTAGTCGAAGCTAAAAAAACTAATGTAAATGCCGCACAGGGGCGAATTCAGGCTAAACTATACGCCGACTGGCTGGAGAAAGAATATGGCCAGCGCCCAGTTATCTTCTACACCAATGGTTACGATATCTGGCTATGGGACGACCATAAAACTCAGGGTTATCCACCGCGCCGAGTATTTGGCTTCTATAGTAAGGAGAGTCTGCAATATCTTATCCAGCAGCGCGAAACACGATTACCGTTAAACAGTCTGTCACACGTTAAAGATAACGAAGGTAAAGCGGTAGCAGGACGTTTGTATCAGTTGGAAACCATCGCTCGCGTCAGCGAACGTTTCACCAATAAATATCACCAGTCGTTGATCGTTCAGGCCACCGGCACAGGTAAAACTCGTGTAGCAATTGCGCTCAGCAAGCTAATGATTGATGCTCGCTGGGTAAAACGTGTTCTATTTCTTTGCGACCGTAAAGAGTTACGTAAACAGGCGGCAAATGCCTTCAATCAGTTTACTAATGAGCCGTTGTATGTAGTTGGTAAATCGAAGAAATCTGACCGGCAGAATGCCAGGATCTACATCGCTACCTATCCCGGCATGATGAAAATTATGGACCATTTCGATGTGGGCTATTTCGATCTCATCATTGCCGATGAATCCCACCGTTCTATCTATAATGTCTATGGTGATCTGTTTAAATACTTCGATGCGCTCCAAATTGGGCTGACGGCAACGCCGATCGATATGGTAAGTAAAACGACTTTCGGTCTGTTCGGCTGTGAAGGGCGTATTCCTACTGCGAACTACAGCCTAGAAGATGCCATCGCTGATAACAACTTGGCGCCTTATGAAGTTGTCACGCACACGACAGAATTTCTGCGCGAAGGCATCAAACGGGAAAAATTGAGCGACCAGCAGATCCGCGAACTGGAAGAACAAGGAATTGATCCCAACACGCTGGAGTTTGAAGGAAAATCGCTAGATGAGGCAATCTACAACAAAGATACCAACCGCTATATTCTGCGCAACCTGATGGAAAATGGACTCAAAGATCTGGACAACCAATTACCTGGTAAAACCATTATTTTTGCGCGCAACCATAAGCATGCGCTACTACTCAATGAATTATTTGATGAAATGTACCCACAGTTCGCCGGACGTTTCTGCCAGGTGATTGATAACTACGATCCCGTGCCGAGCAACTGATCGATGATTTTAAAGGGCTCGATGAAAGTACCAATAAAGAGCTTACCATCGCCATTTCTGTTGATATGCTCGATACCGGTATTGATGTCCCGGAAATTGTAAATCTAGTCTTTGCCAAACCGGTTAAATCAAAAGTGAAGTTCTGGCAGATGATTGGTCGCGGTACGCGCCTTTGTCCAGGACTGTACGGCAATGACGGCAACGGCAAGTCACTGGATAAACAAAAATTTCGCATCTTCGATCACTGGGGCAACTTCGACTATCACGAACTGCACAGCGAAGAGGCCGAAGTCAAACCGACAAAATCCTTAGCACAAAAACGCTTCGAAGCATGGGTAACCTTGGGCGCTGCAGCCCAGCGTAAGTTCGACAAACAAGCGGTAGATTTGGTTGCCCATTAACTTCGTCAACAGATCAATGCCCTAGATGAAAAGTCGATAGCAGTCCATGAAAAATGGCAACAGAAAGCGCAGTACAGCGATGAAAAAGTCCTGCGTCAGCTTTCGCCAAAAACGCAGCAGGATCTGCTTTCTGTTCTAGCACCTTTGATGCAATGGGTGGATGTCCGCGGCCAAAGCGAAGCTATGCATTTTGATATAGACATTCTGACGGCACAAACCGCCCGTTATACCAATGCGGAAGAGTTAGATATGCTTTGGCCTGCAATCGTAGAAAAAGTGGAACGGTTACCGCCACACCTGGCTCAAGTACAGCAGCAGGGACAACGCATTAATCAACTCCGTGATTTGGACTGGTGGAAGAAAGCCAGCCTAGAAGAGCTAGAAGATATCCGCATTCATCTGCGCGGCATTATGCATTTGATGGAGAGAGATGAGATAGCAAAATTCCCTGCAATACAGGTAGATATTACGGAAAATGCCAACCTGATCCAGACCGAAACCCGCAAAACCAATATTCGTTCGATTGATTTTAAGCTTTATCGCCAGCAGGTTCAGGGCGCGCTCGAGCCATTGTTCGAGCAAAATTCAGTGTTGAAAAAAATTCGCAACGGCGAACCAGTAACGCCAATCGAGCTGGATGAACTGGCAAAACTGGTGCTAATTCAGAACCCCAATATCGATATCCGGGCACTGAAAGCGTTCTACCCACAGACAACCGCCAGTCTGGATAAACTACTACGAACCATTATCGGCATGGAAAATGAGGCGGTAGAGGGCCGTTTTGCGCAATTTGCTGCTGATAGCAATTTGACCAGCCAACAGCTACGCTTCTTGTCTCTGCTAAAAAATCATATTCGTGATTACGGTACAATCGAGATGAGACAGCTTTTTGAGCAACCCTTTACCCATATTCACAACGAAGGCGTTACAGGCGTATTTCCGGACTCGTCACAGATCACTTGACTACAAAAGATAATCGAAGAACTGTCTGTTGTGACCGACGCAACGACGCTATAATGCGTTCATGGCAAGCCCCGGCAACGGGGTTTTTGTATTTATAACAGGATTGATATTAATAAATGATTACTGGTGACTTAAAAAGTAAAATTGACGGGCTATGGGAAGATTTTTGGGTAGGTGGTATAACCAACCCGCTGACCGTTATCGAACAGATCACCTATTTAATGTATTCCCGCATGCCAGATACGCAAGAGCAAAGAGACGAAAAACGCAAAAAAATTGCTGAGGTAGACTTCAAACCACGCTTTTCCCCACTGCAACAGGAATTTCGTTTTAGCCACTACAGTAACCTTGGCTCAGATGAGATGATGGAAGTGGTACGCGACGGCGTATTCCAGCATTTCCGCCAACTTGGCCAAGCTGACGGTATGAAGGTAACGCTGCTGGGTAACTTTATGAAAGATGCCCGTCTGGAGATCATTAAATCATCGCTATTAACGAAAGCTGTTGAAGTGATCAAAAACCTACCGTTGGATCGAGGCGACACCAAAGGCGATCTCTATGAATACCTATTAAGCAAACTTACGACTGCCGGGATCAATGGCCAGTTCCGCACGCCGCGCCATATTATCCGCACCATAGTCGAAATGATGGAGCCTAACCCGGCGCGTGGTGAGACAATTTGTGATCCAGCCTGTGGTACCGGTGGTTTTCTGGCAACCAGCTATGAATATTTGCTGGAAAAATACAGCTCACTAGAATCGATCCATACCGAAAAAGGCATCAATGAACGTGGCGAACTGGAAGAGCAAAAAATATTTACCGGCGATTTACTAACGCAGTGGCGTAAGCATGTGGATAACAACATGTTCCACGGCTACGATTTTGATACCACCATGCTGCGCATCGCCGCCATGAACCTGATTATGCATGGTGTGGAAGAGCCGGACATCCACTATCAGGACACCATGAGCCAGAGCTTCAGCAGCAACTTCCCACAATCCAGTAAAAACGCCTTTAACCTGATCCTAGCGAACCCACCATTTACTGGTTCACTGGATGAAGAGGATATTGATCCTACCCTATCGGCAATGGTGAAAACCAAAAAAACCGAGCTACTGTTTCTGGCGCGGATCCTACAAATGCTGAAAGTGGGCGGACGCAGCGCGACTATTGTACCGCAGTGCGTACTGTTTGGCTCCAGCAAGGCGCATCAGTCACTGCGTAAAACGCTGGTAGAGGATAACCAGCTAGAAGCCGTCATCAACCTACCCTCTGGCGTCTTTAAACCTTACGCTGGCGTAGCGACAGCAATCCTCATCTTCACCAAAGGTGGGCAAACGGATGAAGTCTGGTTCTACGACCTGCAAAATGACGGCTACAGCCTAGATGACAAACGTAATCCGATAAAAGATAACGACCTGCCGCATCTGCTAGCCAGTTGGAAACACTATCGTACTTTGCGCGGACTGCCAGTTGATAACTTTATGGGCGAAAAATTTGCCTCGTTACTGAAACAGCAGTACCCAGAAGGAATTGATACTGATATTGATTTTAAAGATCGCACACAAGCAGCGTTTGTGGTGCCAAAAGAGGACTTAGCCGCGCAGAAATATGACCTATCAATTAACCGTTATAAAGAAATCGTGTATCAAGCAGAGGAATATGAAGATCCAAAAGTGATACTACAGCGGTTAAAAGAGTTGGAAAAAGAGATCCTGGCTGATTTGGATGAGCTGGAGGGGATGCTGTGAGTTCAATAAAAATAATGCCCTTGGGAAGTTTTCTTACAGTTTCAAAAGGGAAAAAATATACTATTTCTCAGTCTCCTTCATCTACAAGCCATAGATATATCCAGATAGATGATTTGAGAAATAATAATAATTTAGTTTTTACCGATGACCTAAATGGGATTACAGTTACAGCTAATGATCTCATTATCGCATGGGATGGAGCTAATGCTGGGACTGTTGGCTATGGGTTGATAGGTAAAATTGGAAGCACTTTGGCAAGACTGAGAATAAATCCTAAATATGATATCGAAACACGTTATGTCGGATATTTTTTAAAATCTAAGTTTCGAGAAATTAGAAAGCATTGTACAGGGGCAACAATTCCTCATGTTAGTAAAAATTTTTTGTTAAACTTATCCATCCCTCTGCCCGAAAAAAATATACAGAAAAAAATAAGCAATATTCTCGATAAAGCTGATAATATCCGCCAAAAACGCAAGCAAGCCATAAAATTAGCTGATGATTTTTTGCGGGCTACGTTTTTGGCGATGTTTGGTGATCCGGTTACGAATCCGAAAGGATGGGATGTGAAGCCTCTTGTCTCTTTAGTGGTAGGGAAATTTCAAAATGGAGCTTACTTTCCTAGGGATAAATACTCTAAATACGGTATTGAAATGGTTCACATGACTGATGCATTTTACGATATTATTCAACGGGGTAGTCTAAAAAGAGTTCAGGCTAGCGATGCTGATATAGTGAAATATATTTTAACTCATGAAGATCTAATGATATCTAGGCGCTCTCTAAATTACGAAGGAGCTGCCAAACCCAGTTTGATCCCTCAGTCGGACGAACCATTGATTTTTGAATCTTCGATGATTCGTATAACTCCAGATAAAAACCAAATTGATAAGCGGTTTTTATTCCATTATTTGTCAGATCCGTTAGTTAAAGATCACTTCATTCGAAAATTCGTTACTGGTGCGACTATCAAAGGAATTAGTCAGAAAAATCTTGAGCAGGTTAGAGTAATAGTTCCTCCAATGGAACAACAAAAAAAGTTCTTAGGCATTGTGCATATGTTAGAAAAATATAAGCAAAAACTTGGCGAAAGTGCTATAGGCATAACCGGGATGTTTAGCGCACTAAGCCAACGAGCTTTTTTAGATCAGCTATAGGAGTAAGTCCAAATGAACTTGTTTGACCCGTTGACAATTAAACTTATTTGCCCGCGAAGGCTGCTCAGCCAGCAGTTTGTTACCCGTTTCGTGCAAAATTATCTGGCAAGCATTGAGTTTCATTTTGGGGTATAAATCCTGATCGAATTGACAGGCTCCCGATTATGTCCCAAATGAAGTGTAGACTACAAGAGACCAAGAACGAACACGAAATAGTGTAACTGACTTGTTTTTAAGTTGATTATGAAATTAGAGACTTCAAAAAAACATCAAAATAGCTGTTTTATGGTGCCGAAGGCCGGACTCGAACCGGCACACCCGAAGGCGGTTGATTTTGAATCAACTGCGTCTACCAATTTCGCCACTTCGGCAGTGAGGGAGAATTGTGGAAAACGGCGCTATTATACTTGTCATCTCGTCAGGCGCAACTGTTATTGTTAGGCGATGGCGTTAAGTGCTTAAAAAGCAATCATCTATCTGATTTTGGCAAGTTTTGCTCACTGAGTGTCAGATAGTGTTCAAACTGTTGTTGTAGCGTTTTGGCTAAGTTTTCTTTCAATTCAGTGATGCAATCTATTTGCTGCTGGTTACTGGCGGTGATCTGTTTATCGGCGATGATGTTTTTCATCATTTCGCTTACACTTTTTTCCGGCGAGAAGTAGAGAATTTCATTAGCCATTTCTAGCTTTATGCCGTTTTCTTTGTGGTGAGTGAGTTTTATGTTGCTAAATTTGTCTGACCAGCGATCAGATAATGTAGCTGCCAGCTTTTCCGGCAGATAAATTTTGCTTTGCTGTTGTAGGTCAATTTTGGCCATTAAATTAAGTAACAGTTGTTCAATTACCGGTTCGGTTAATAAAAATTGAATTAATGTTTGCTCTATCTGTTTAATTATATCGTTATAAAGGGTGTGATTTAGGGTTTGGTATGCCTGAATAAATATAGCTAACGCGGTAGATGTCTGGCTGATGCCTTGGCAATAGCCATTAATTTTAGCTTGGTTAAATATTTTTTCTTTTTCTGTCTGCGCGGCAATAATTATTTTCTTGGCCTGTTTCTTAGCCTGGCTGATCAGTCGTTCATGATAATCATGGCTCTGTTTGAACTTAGCGCGGATCAATACATTATCAATCGCTTGAGTCAATAATTTTTCAGGTCGTGTAGGTAACATAATTAAGCGTTGCTTTTAATAATGAGTAATTAACCGGTAAAACAGTATTGGCTTGGCACTGTGGATAATTTTTATTAAACAGTAAACTAAAGCGGGCTGTTAATGCCAAAGAGCATTTTTCAATTAATGGTAACATTGCCCACATACCATACTTTGTTAGTTCTTCTGGTGAATAGGATGTGGCAATTAGCGGGACAATTTGTTGTTTTTGCGGCGGCAACAGCAGCCTGGCCCAGGATAAAAATTGTCTGAATGGCTCTGGCAATTGTTTGAGTTGATTGGCAATCATCAGTTGCGGTAACTGATATAAACCACCTAAATATAAAGCCGCTATTGGTAGCCTAGACCAATAATTAATATATAACTGTGCGGGTAAGTTATCATCAAGATCAAAATCAAGCGCTGTTGGCAATTGGAAGCGCACCATTACCTGTTGATCATAGATCCGTTTTTCCGCCATCGTTAACTTATCATAGGGTGGGTAACCAAATGAATGATGAATATAACTGGCTGGTTGGTACATTATTGTTTGTATCAAATTAAAAGTTTGTTGTTTCAATGTTGTTTAGCTGTGGTTGCTGATCTACGTTTAATGCCCCAATAGATCACGCCACCCACTATTATTATGATAAAAAATAATAGAACATATAAATAATATGCTCCGCCAGATACATTTTTTTCAGTATAAGAAGGAATTGTTGGTGATATTTTATGAATTAAGAACACCGTAATATATTGCGACTCCAATTCACTAATTGCATTTTTAATAAATGCTTTTATACCCAATTTTAATTCATCAACATCTTGGTTTTCATCATGATAAAATATGATGACGGAGGCTTTCATCGGTGCCTGGCTACGGCTATTAGCAGCAATAGGATAACTAAGATGGACACGCGCATCAGCTATTTTGTCCAGTGCCATTAAGGATTGTTCAAGTCGCTGTTCAATACCTGAAATTAACCTGGCTCTTTCAATTTGTGGCGAGTTAACTAAGGCATCAGCAGGGAATAATTGGGAAATCTCAAGCCGTTCTGGCGAAGGTAATTGATATTCTTGTAATAGTTGTACCGCAGCAGGCAAGTCCTCTTTCGCCACATTAATTTTATAGAGCCCTTTTCCTTGTGCACTTTTACTGACCGTGATGTGATGTTTTTGCAAAACTGCCAGTACTTCATTTGCCTGTCGTTGATTCAGCGAATTAAGTAACGCTTCATCATGACAACCAGATAAAAGCAAAATGAGAAGAGATAGCGTGATAAAAAAGCGCATATGGCGAAAGAGTCTTGTCACAGTTATTGCGCCTTTATAACCGTTTCAACGGTTGTTAATGCCTTACGAGCTAAGGTACTTAATAATGACATTTCAACCTGATAATCATGTGTAGTTTGCTGTATAGCAAGAAGTGAAGAGAGATCGTCTGTTTGCAATGTATCAGTAACTTGCTGTTCAACTTGATAGTGTTGGCGATATGCCTGACTAATAACCTGTTGTAACGTCATCGATTCCCCTTCAGCAGGTTCAGTCATGGCAGAAATATTACTTTTATTATTAATATTCATCATTTATCCTTAACGCATATTACCCAATATAGTCTGTGCATTCTCTTTGTGTGTCTTAATAGTCGTTGACATATAGTTCAGTAAAACACTGTATCCCGCCATCGCAGCCTGAAATTCAGCCAAATCCGCTGAATTGGATGGATCTTTCTTCAATCTTTCAACCGCATCTTTAATACATTTTTGATAGTCATCAGATGTCGCTTTAGTCTTTTTAAGTATATCTCCAATAGTACTATTATTAATTGACATACAAGGATCTCCTTTCCAATAATGTTAATAACTAACCAGCGGGAAAGTATCGGTGTTCCGGCTGAACGAAAATATATCCCTTGGTACTTTTAAGTTGCGTTTTTTCTAATTCAGTTTCCTGCTCTTCAGGTAATAGAAATTGAAAAAAATTTTTTCCTAGTTGAGTCTGATAAGGTTTTAATTGCGATTTCAACTGATAAATTTCGTCTTCCGTAAGAACTTCACGCAATTGAATAATTAATCCTTTCTCAGACAACCATAATTTATAACTTTTTACTATATTTGAAATTTTATTATCGACATAATTAATTAAATCAGATAATAAAATAGCATTCACATTAAATTGACATGGTTGATATTTATTTAATAATTCCTTAATCATTTCTTTAGTTGTTTTATTCTGATAAATAAAGGAAATACTATTATAATTTACTATATGGAAATAAAAACGTTCCGTATTAGAAATAGAACTATTAATTTCATCAACAATTTTTTTTATATTATTTTTTTTATTCAAAAATTGTTCACAATCAAATGCTTGTGAATGATTAATAACTCCTTTAGTAAATAAAAATTTTTTATTAATATTAACTTCATAAGAGAACACATAATAACAGAATAAAAATAAGACAAGCAATAAAAAAGTGGTTGCTATTTTTATCAAGTAATTTTTATTTGATTTATAGGATTTCTCAATTAAACAAGATAAATTCTCACACTCATCACACCATTTTTCATCAATTTTTTTTATCGCAAATAGCGGTATTTTTTGCCAGAAAGTTGGGTAATTGAATTTAGCTTCCAATGACTTAGCTGGTTTATTTTTTTCATTTATACTATAGCAAAAACTATCCTGTTGATTATCAATATTAGGCAAAATAACGTCAATAATAATCAGCTTATTTTGCTGATGGGTGGGTACATAGAGTTGTATAAAATCCTTATCATTTTTATTATTATGTTGCTCTGACCATTGACAAATACTTTGTTCATCACCAACTATAAGTTGATAGTGACCAGGTATTAACGAAAAAAGCGTACCACTGAGTTTCCCAGTAAAAAAACGAATTACATAATTATTATTTATATTCATAAAATTTATCTATATTGAAATTATTAAAATATTTAATATACCTTTATCATTATTTATATTGAAAAATTATAAAAGAAAAAAATACATCAAAGATTAAATTTGATTTTTTTTATTTATATATTTATGTTTTTTTTCTTATGAAGAGTAGTGTATCATTTTAACAAAAAATTTAAAGCTAACAAGTTAAACATCATATTATAAAACTTACTTATATTATAAATAAGATTTATCAGGGAAGGAATATATGAACTATTTTATACCTAAAAATAAAATAGATATTAATAATATAAACATTAAATATTTTTTATTTTTATATATCCCTAATAATTCATTTGGAATTGTAAAAGACAAACAGAATCAATATTATCATTTAACTGATAAACAAATATTTTTATCCCTTGAACAGGTTACAACAATAAAACCTAGCCATAACCAGTGGACAATAGAAAAAGCAGATATCTTTTCTTGTATAAAACTGGTTGCTTACATCGATTATGCTTTAGCTAATCACAATCTTCCCAATTATTCTAATCAATCAGTAGTTACTAAAAATCACATGTATATTCTCGATGCTTGCGCGGGAAAAGATATTCAAACTTTACTCATCAATACTTTACTAACTCCTTATCGGACGCCATTGCAGCCATTAATTGAAGCGATGAGAAATCATGAATGCTATTGGATTACCCGTCACTTACTTAATCAAATGAAACAAAATATTAATAATATAACGGAAATTCGTCTGAAGTATGGCGTTTCAGAGACCCATTTTCGGCGCCTTTGTCATCAATATTTAGGTCTATGTGGTAAAAAACAGTTACGTTCATGGCGCGCTACTTCAGCAATCTTATCAATAATTCTAAAAAATAAACCCCTAACCAATATAGCTTTGGATTACGGTTTTAGTTCCGCTTCACATCTTTCAAAAGAGATAAAAGTTATTTTTGGTGCCACACCTAAGTCATTTAGATTGATAAGGAAGTCATTCTATGAAGATTAGCCCGTTATTGCAGGCCATCGTTTCCTGTTGTTTTCTATTGATGGTTTTTCCTAATCAAGCAACGACATTTTCGAATTTAAAAGACGATGTTTTACTTAAAGAGCAGATTGAACAGGACAATGAACTATTTATTGCCGTTGATAGTCGGGTTGAGCAATTTTTTGACGTATTATCCGATAAATTGAATAAACCTTTTATTCTTAGTTCAGCAGTAAAAAAGAAGCGAATTTCAGGTCGATTTGATGTTTCATCCCCCAAAACCGCTTTTGATACCTTCGTACGTAGAATGGCATTTATCTATTTTAATGATGGTAACGTCATCTATATTTACGATGGTAGTGAAATGAAACAACAGATGCTTAACCTGAAAAAGATCGATTTTAAGCGCGTAAAAGAGTATTTATATGCCATTGGTCTTTACGATCCACGTTATCCTTTACGCGGTGGCAGCAATAATAAAACCTTTTATGTCTCTGGGCCGCCAATTTATGTGAAATTGGTTCAAGCTGCGGCAGAATATCTGGATCAAGAAGCACTCCAATTAAAACAGGATATTATTGAAGAAAAACGCTTTGGTAATGATTATGTTCACATTTTTGCTTTAAAAAATACCTTTGTCACCGATAGAAGCTACTCGATTCGGGGGGAAAAATTAGTTTTACCTGGCATTAGTACAGTTCTACAACAACTTTTTCAATCCAATAGGCAAACCGCAAATCAAACTGATAAAAAAATTGCTAGTATTGACGAACAATATGAACCAGATCCCTCCTTTGTTACCCGTATCGGCAAAGAATCAATCGAGTTAGTGCCTTTGCCTGGTTCGAACAGTCTGTTAGCCAAGGGCAGTATTCAAGGTATTCAATTGATCAATAAAATGATCCAACGGCTAGATCAACCGAAACGGCAAGTTGAGCTGTCATTATGGATCATTGATATCGCCAAACATGAAGCGGATCGGCTAGGTATTGATTGGCAAAGCAGTTATCACTCTAAAGATGGTAACTTTTTACTTAATACCAGCGATATTAGCGCTGCTGCCGGGATCCACTTTTTAGCCAAAATACGGGCAATGAGTCTGGAAGGAAGCGCGCAAATGGTTTCCCGCCCTATTATCCTAACACAAGAAAATACGCCGGCCATCTTTGATAATAGCACTACCTTCTATGCTCAAGTACGTGGAGAACGTATTGCCACGTTAGAGTCAGCCACATTTGGCACAATGATCAGTGTCGTCCCTCGCCTTTCGCCTACCGGCGATGAAATTGAGATGGTTATTAATTTGGAAGATGGCGCTGAAAAAAAAACCAATAGCGGTGAAACAGAAAAAATCGATGCGTTGCCAGTTATTAATCGTACCAATATCAGTACAGTGGCTCGTGTTGCCCAAGGCGATAGTCTATTGATTGGTGGTTATACCAGAGAAGATATTGATTCCAGTGAGAGTAAAATCCCATTACTTGGCGATATTCCATGGTTAGGTGGATTATTTCGCTATAGCAGTACAACCAATAAAAAAATGGTGCGTATTTTTATGCTGCAACCCAGACTGGTTCAGGGAAAAAATCTGTTAAATGATTCGCTGGGAAAAAATCCATTTAAACCGAGTGATCCTCAAACACAGGCCGCTATTGACCTGCTTTATACTTATATCAATAAAGAGAATAGGTAATAAAAATGGTAGATATCAATAAAATTAACTCATCAGTTTTGTTACGCCAGCTACCAAAAACCCAACAACCATCAGACATTGAAACCACTAAACCTACAGCAATGGTAGTAAATCACCACCACCAGTTGTTAGATATTATGGATGATATGTCGATGGCAATGAGTCAATTTAATCGCCGCCAAGATCTACAAAAGAAACAACAGGATAGTAGTGATATAGCTAGCCGGATTTTGGAAGATAATGTAGATAAAAAACTGGCTACAGCGATCAAATTATTAAACAATCAAAAGAATAAGTTAGCTGATATTTTAACCTTACTGAGACAGTTTTTTCCTGATGATAGTGACTTTGTCTCAGTGCTAAAAGAGCTTTTACGTCGGCGCTATTTTTCTGCCGCATTGGCGCTTGAGATTGAAGCTGAGATCAATTCACTTTGCCAGGGTAGTCATCAACGAGCAAAAGCAACCCGAGCTGGTATCAATATTGCGCTAAAAGCTAAACAATTTAGTTATCAAACAGCATTAAGCACCATGCAACTCCGCCAGTTATACCGCGATTTTATTAGCCAAGATATTGAGCCACTATGGTTTTATGAGGAGTGGGTTAATCAATATGGCTATGATAAACGTTTTTTAATTATCGATTTTGTTTTGCAGTCGCTACTTTGTGATATGCAAGCATTGTCGCCAAGTTGCTCATTTATGCCCGAGTTTGCTGTCTATTTATCCTCTTTAGGCCGAATCAAACAACTCTCTTCTGCTGACAAAATCTTTTTCGCTTACTGCTCTAATCTACCCTTTTTAATCCAGCCTGATGCTCAAGTGAGTTGGTTACCTATTTTTATTAAGGGATTAAGTGATCCCGAAGCGATGATGATGATTATCCAAGATATTATTGCTAATAAACAGCTAACTATTGTTATCACACAACATATTTTATTGCTTCAACAACTGATGGCAGCATTTAAATCGTTAACTATAGAAATCTACTTAAGCCCTGAGATCAGGGAAAAAACACAATCATACTTACTTGCATTACTTGATTTACTTTATCAAAAAGAAAAAAGCTTAAGTCGTCTTTAATTTTCAAAGCAGGGAACGCAATATGTTGCAATCAGTTTTGTTGCAAATTAGAAACAAGCCTGAACTTATCGTACTTGGCATCATGATCTTAGTGATAGCCATGCTCATACTACCATTACCGACTTATATTGTTGATCTGCTGATCGGCTTAAACATTGTCATTTCACTATTGGTATTAATGAGTTCTTTCTATATCACCAAGATCATTCATTTCACCAGTTTCCCTGCTCTATTGTTAATTACTACCTTATTTCGACTGGCATTATCTATTAGCACTAGCCGTCTGATCTTACTTGATGCCGATGCCGGCGACATTATTACCTCCTTTGGTCAATTTGTGATTGGTGACAACTTAGTGGTGGGATTGGTGATCTTCGCTATCGTAACCGTTGTTCAGTTTATCGTGATCACCAAAGGCTCTGAACGAGTGGCTGAAGTTGCTGCCCGTTTTTCGCTTGATGCCATGCCGGGTAAACAGATGAGCATCGATGCTGATTTAAAATCTGGCATTATTGATAATGATGGTGTTAAGCATCGTCGTATTGAGCTTGAACAGTAGAGTCAATTATACGGCGCTTTTGATGGTGCTATGAAATTTATTAAGGGAGATGCTATTGCTGGCATTGTGATTATTTTTGTCAACTTTTTAGGCGGCATTTCTGTTGGCATGGTACAGATGGGCTTTAGTTTCAGCGAGGCATTGACAACTTATACCATGCTTACCATCAGTGATGGATTAGTCGCCCAAATCCCTGCTTTACTGATCTCAATTAGTGCTGGTTTTATTGTCACCAGAGTGGGAGGTACACAGAAAAATCTGGGTCAAAATATTATCAAAGAGCTGTTTTCCCATGATTTTTCTCTAATTATTACCGCAGTTTTAACGTTTATTATGGGTTTTTTACCTGGCTTTCCAACACTGATATTTATTTTGCTATCAATATTAATTAGCGGCTCCTATTTAAGAAAAACCTTAGCTAATAAAAAAATAGCTAAAAATCAGAAAAAAATTAGTGGCCATCATAGTAGTATTAATAACCGAGAAAATAATGTTCAGTCTCAATCTAACGTGGATATCTCTTATCATGAAGCGGTGCCATTAATTATTTCAATCTCAGAGCAACATAAAGATTATATTGAAAATAATCAATTAACCCAGTGGTTAAAAAATCAGATCTTAATCCAATATGGATTGTTATTGCCTGACTTTATTATTAATTATTCTGCCAAATTAGAACCCTATAAAGTCATTATTTTAGTCAATGAAGTTAGAAGCGCAGAATTTCATATTATCTTTGAAAGTTATCGGGTGCTTAATAAAACCAATGAATTTGGTCAGTTGGGACTTAAGAGCCAAACAACTCAGAAACAAGGTGAAACCTACTACTGGGTACAGCAAGAAGAGAAAAATAGATTAGAACCGCTAAGCTATCTGTTTGCAAGTGATATCAGCGAATTTTACTGTCACTTCAGTCAGGTAATAACCCGTAATATCAGTGAGTTTTTTGGTATTCAAGAAACCAAAGATTTATTGGATCAATTAGAAAGGAAATATCCTGAATTATTGAAAGAGTGCTATCGCCATGTGTCGATCCAACGAATTACCGAAGTATTACAACGTCTATTACAAGAACAGATATCAATTCGTAATATTAAGATAATTTTAGGCGGGCTGGTGCAATGGGGCCCGAAAGAAAAAGATCCGATTATGTTAGTTGAACAAATTCGAACACTTTTAGCACGTTACATTACAGCTAGTTTTATTTTTCAACAAAAATTGCATGTGCTAATCGTTTCAGCAGAGCTGGAAGAAATTATTCGGCAAGGAATACGACAAACTTCGGCCGGCTCTTTTTTAAATCTCGAACCTGCTCAATTGGATCTGGTACAAGATAGGTTATTAGTCGCAATTAGAGAGAATTATACTATTCCTAAGATAGTTTTGCTCTGTTCAGTTGATGTACGTCGTTTTATAACAAAAATTTTAGCCACCCATTATCCTGGTTTTAATGTGCTCTCTTTTGCTGAGATCACCGAAGGAACTGAGGTCAATATCATAAAAACAATTTAATTAATTCAAGGACTGAATTATGCAAATGGATCTTGCTTCACTTGTCACAGATGCAATCAAAACAATGGGGAAACCGGATTTATTTCCCCAAGGGCATCAACTTAATAATCATTCTACTATCACGCTCGAATTAGAAGAGTTACCTGATATTCATATCGCTATGGTAAATGATTTACCCACCATTTGGGCTAACCTGGGATATATAGAGCCAAATGTTATTCGACAGCTAAGTGAACCCTTATTAGCAACCATTATTAGTAACCATTTGCCTTTTTTTTATCCCGGGCAACCCACTTATTTTCTTAATGATGAAAATATACTTGAGTTACGGGCAACCTTCTCTATCACAGCGCTAGAAAATGCGACCCAATTTGCCGAAGCAATCGACAGTTTTTTTCAATATATGCTCAATATCAATAAATTATTGATTGGTTAACTAGCAATGAACAACAACTTTATGCCCTTTTATCCAGTTGCCTATCCGGTACGCATTCAGGGAAACATTATAGAGGCACCATTAAGAAAAGTGTTTATCGGCGAGGTTTGCTTATTAAAACCCTATCCTGGTAGTTCACAAACGATTGGGCAAGCTCAAGTGATCGCTTTTCACCACCAACAAGCATTACTTAGCTTAATGGGTTCATCCCATGGACTCTCTTTAACGACAGCCATTGAACCCACAGGCCATACCCTTTCTATTCAATTAAGTGAAACGTTATTAGGCACCATGTTAGATGTTGCAGGTCACCCCATCTTACGCTTTGCACCATCGATAGCATTGAATGCTACTAGCTGTCGACGCTCAGTTAATACCAACGCGCCAGATTTCTTAAGTAGAAAACCTATCACTAACTACTTTGCCACTGGTATTCGGGCGATTGATGGGCTATTAACGTGCGGTGTAGGACAAAGATTAGGCATCTTTGCTGCCGCGGGTTGTGGCAAAACTATATTAATGAATATGCTGATCAATTATGCACAAGCCGATATCTTTGTTGTCGCGTTGATTGGTGAAAGAGGCCGCGAAGTTACCGAATTTGTTGATGAATTAAAGCGATCACCACGTGGCAGTCAAACGATTCTTATTAGTTCAACCTCAGATCAGCCAGCCGTTAATCGCTGTAATGCCGCTTTAGTGGCTACCACCGTGGCAGAATATTTTCGTGATCAAAATAAACATGTCGTTCTCTTTATCGATTCAATAACCCGTTATTGCCGTGCCTTACGTGATGTTGCGTTGGCTTCGGGGGAACTACCCGCTCGCAAAGGTTTTCCCGCTTCGGTTTTTGAACAACTTCCCTCACTACTTGAACGGCCTGGCAATACACAAAAAGGCGCGTTAACCGCTTTTTATACTATTTTACTGGAAAATGAAGAAGAACCTGATGCGATCGGTGATGAAATACGTTCTATACTGGATGGCCATATTTACCTTTCTCAATAATTAGCAGCACAAGGACATTACCCGGCCATCGACATTTTACTCAGTACCAGCCGTCTTTTTCAACAAATCACTGAGCAACAGCAGCAAACAGCTGCACGAGATTTTCGTCATTATCTTACCCAATTAGCATCATTAAAACTCTTACAAGAATTGGGGGAGTATCGCGCTGGAGAAAATCATGATCATGACCAACTTATCAATAAAAAAAGTGCTATTGAGCAGTTTTTGCAACAATCGTGGCAACAATCTTATTCCTTTTCTCAATCGGTTAAGGAGTTTTATGACATCGTGGCGTAAATTTGAAACTCCGATCAAATTACTACAACAAAAACAAACTAGATTAGCGTCAGCCATCGGCCAAATTAAAAGAGAAATAACCAATGAACAGCAGCGACATCACCAATCTTGTTTTTTATTTACTCAACTAATCGAACAAGCCAAAACATTAGAGCCTGTCGGACAATTAGCCTATAACGCCTTGTTTGACAGTAAAAGGAAGCAAGCGATAGTAAAAGCACAAATTAATCAAGTGCAGACAGAAATAGCATTAATTGAACAGAAGATAGCCCAACTGGATCAACAAAAAAACTTACTTCAGCAACTGCAATGCAACTTGGTAAAAAAAGAGAAAAAATTACGACATTGCTACCAGCAGGCAAAAAAATGCCATCGTTTAAAAACCGCTTCGCAAGAAGAGATACAATTACAGGAATTAGCAATTTATGGTAAATATTGATACTCATCAACGTCAACAGATTATTAGTAATTCATCTTATTTACCAGATAATCTGTGCACTAGTTTTTCTTCATCAGAACGCTATGATGAACAAATAAATAATACCTATTTATCAAAAGAAATTGATGAAAGATTAACTTTATTACAATCCATTATTGTCACCGCGCTACCCACTGAAATAACGCTTTATAATCAAGAGCAAAAGCAACACGACTCGCTCGTGACGGAGTTAATTATCCCTACTAACCTACCTTTCAATAACACTGAAATACCTACAAATTTTTTTTCGACAGGCTATCAACAACATTCAGTGACCGTCAGTAGCGATCAAAAAAGCGATGCCATTAACCAGCAAGCGATAGAAAAACAGATTCAAATCAGTGAATTGGTCGAAAACCAACAAATTTGCGTAAAAATTAATTCCACCATGTTAGCCAAACATCTTGCTGACGATAAACTTGTATCAATTGAGACAGAAACCGTTACTAAATCATTGTTAAACGCTGGGGATACTCATTTGCAAAACCTTAGCCATAAAGTGATAAAAGAAGATGACTTATGGCCAACGATTACAAATGAGTTAAATAACACAGAGCTGGTAGAGCAAGAAAATTGCCAATCCCTTACCGATAGTAATAACTTAGCTAATAGCGACAGTGCATCTCATTTTACTAACTGGCCATCCCTCCAAGTAGCAACCAACTACCAAAGCGACATAACGGCAGAACTTCCGGCCAAAACAGCAACAACTACTATGCCATCTAACCATTCATCGCCTGAAGCAGAATTACGTTATACATTCACTCAATGGCAAGGTGGTACTCATCATGTTGATATTTATCGGATTGCTAATCATCATCTGCAACTTATGGCATCAAATAGCCATGTTATGTCAATACTACAGCGCCACTTAAACGAAAGGGCATCGCCATCAACAGTATCCTTAACTGACACGCTTAATATCACACTCAATAACAGTGACGAATCAGGTGATGAATCATCATGAAGGGCAAATTATCACTTAGAGCCAGCAGGTATACAGATAAAACTCCGTTATTTCAGGCATTTGCAACGCATTATCCCAGTGAAAAAATTATTACTGATAGCTACTGCTTCGTATTATTGTTACAACAATCGAAATTGCAATTAACCGTTTATCTACCGATTGAGGTTGCACTCCGCCAATACTTAACTATGCTAGCGCCACTGCCCTGGCTTTCGATTCCTGCCAGTTATCTAATTGAATTGTTACAAGAACAACTTACCACTATTTCAATTCCGCAATTAGGTGAATTTCAAATTCAAGTCACTCAGTTTGACTGCCTGCAACAACCGATTGAGGCTATTAGAATAACGAGCTCGTTAGGCCAGATATTGATTGTTGATGCCAAAGGTAGTATGCCGTTAAAGGAGAACGGCTATGCTAACTTACCCTTACAGGTCAGATTTTCTATTGGTTATAGTCGATTAAAACAGCAACTTTTTCGCACTTTACAAACGGGAGATATTTTATTACTGCAACAATCCCAAACCTATCTTAGCGTGGAAACAATACCGTTATTTCACTACACCTGGCAACCTCAAGGAAATATTATGTTAGCTCAACCCATTGTCACTGATCAGGATGATCATAATGCCAGCTCCGAATCCTCTCCAGCTCTTTTTGATTTAAACCAGTTACCGCTGAAAGTGAATTTTATTTTACAGCGCCAAACCTTTAGTTTGAATACAATAAAATCCTGGCAAAGTGGTACACAACTCATTCTTAATAGTGATGCACATTGTGCCATAACTTTAGAAATTAATGGCCAAACTTTTGCTAAAGGGGAATTGATCCAAGTCGGTGAACAACTTGCTGTTGAATTACACACACTGTTATCTAGCGAGCAAGAAGGTTAGCCACCATGACAGATAATCCGGTTTCTATCATCATCCTACTGTCAATTGCCACGCTACTTCCCTTTTTGATTGCAGCAGGAACCTGTTATTTAAAGTTTTCTATTGTGTTTGTCATGGTCAGGAATGCCATAGGGGTACAGCAAGTACCATCCAATATGGTGTTAAATGCAATTGCTTTAATTTTGTCACTGTTTATCATGGCACCATTGGCCAAAAATTTTTATCACTATACTGTCAATTATCAAACAGAAAATCCCCATGCTTTTACTGATCCAGTGTTACTTGATCAGTTTTTAGATGAAAGTTTACAGGATTATCGTCAATATCTACATAAATATGCCGATCCAGAACTGATTAAATTTTTTGTCGCCGCGCAAGAACGTGTTCCTCAACCAGAAAACCAAATCGATAACTCGCTAGAAAATAGCTCTCTTATTCCTCTATTAGCCGCTTATGCCCTGAGTGAAATTAAAAGCGCATTTATTATCGGCTTTTATCTTTACTTACCTTTTGTGGTCATTGACTTAGTTGTATCAAGCATTCTACTCGCTTTAGGCATGATGATGATGAGCCCTATTACCCTATCGGTACCCATTAAACTGGTATTATTTGTCGCTATGGATGGTTGGTCTTTATTATCAAAGGGGCTTATTTCGCAATACTTAGATTTTATGGCAGTCAAATAATATGGACATGAGTTATGCAATGAGTAAAGGACTTTATCTGATCCTGATCCTGTCATTATTACCTGTGCTGGTCGCTACCGCTATTGGCTTGATCATTGGGCTATTACAAACCGTCACCCAAATCCAGGAGCAAACATTACCTTTCGGTTTAAAACTAGTGGCCGTTTTTATCTGTTTATTAATGCAAGCTAGTTGGTTAACGGAAAAAATTATCGCTTATGCAACTGAAATGTTTAATCTTGGTTTCAGCGCAGGGATCTGACCGCAATGATGAAACTTTATTTAGCGCTACAAAATTCATTACTCAATTATTTACTAATTTTTGCCCGTCTGGCGCCACTGTTTTTTATGTTGCCTTTTTTAAGTGATCGCATACTAACCAATTTATCCTTAAAAGGGATTATCATTTTATTACTTACCCTTTGTTTATCACCATTGATAGTCATCCCAACATGGCAATCAACCAGCCAATTTATTGCGTTATCCGTTGTTGAACTATTTATTGGTTTAACTATGGGCATCTTAATGGCTACACCTTTTTGGCTAGCCTCAGCGATAGGTGAATTTATTGATAACCAAAGGGGAGCCAGTATTGGTGATATGCTTGATCCAACGACTGGCTCTGAATCTTCCTCACTCGCGTCATTAATCAATATGTTCTGTGTTGCATGGTTTCTCAATCATGGCGGCATGATTGAATTCGTCGCAACAATAGTCGAAAGTTATCAACAACTACCTATCGGCCGCCCAATTGTTCATGTTGATTTATACGGCTTAGGGAAATGGTTAACCCATTTCATTATGTTAGCAATAACGCTATCAGCACCGATATTAATTGGACTGTTTATGTTAGAAATCGGCTTGGGTCTCTATTCATTATTCTGCCCGCAATTAAATGCATTCTCTTTATCGTTGACCCTTAAAAGTATCGTGGCTTTTAGCCTGCTATTTATTCTGTTTAATACGACGCTACCTCAAACACTTATTTCGGTGCTTCCACCTTCAATTTCATCAATAATTATAGTGGGCAATTGATGGCAGAAAAAACAGAAAAACCAACGGCCAAAAAATTACGTGATTCAGCTAAAAAAGGTCAATCTTTTAAAAGCAAAGATTTAGTCTCCGGTTGTGCCTATTTTGCTGGTACCTGTGTATTAGGGTTTTATCTCGATTTTGAGCAATTCATTTATTTTTATCAGCATATTTTATTACATCCTCACAATATTAATCCGCAAAGTTTTATCAATGCATTAATATCGTTATTTTTATCTATTGTGTTACCAGTGGTATTTATTAGTGCATTAGCAGCCATTATTCCATCACTACTCCAGTCAAAATTTATCCTGGCAACCGAAGCTATCAAGCTGGATTTTAAAAAACTGGATATCGTGCAAGGAATAAAACGTCTCGTGGATAAACGGGCGCTGAAGAATCTGCTTAAGGCATTACTATTTTTAACTATTTTTCTCAGTTGCTGTTATTTTTTTATTCAATCATACCAATCGACACTGTTATTCACCCAACGAAAAACGATTTGGCATATTATCTATGATTGGCGTATTTTAACGCTGAAATTTATCTTGTTTTTTCTGCTATTCTCACTGCCTATTTTGCTTCTTGATGCCCTATATGAATATTTTCTTCATCACAACGAGATGAAAATGGAAAAGCATGAAGTAAAACGAGAATACAAAGAAAACGAAGGTAATCCAGAAAAAAAATCGGCCCGTCGCGGTGCTCATCAAGAACTACTCAACGCTGAAACTAAACAAGCAATAGCACAATCATCAATGATATTAGCCAATCCGACTCATATTGCCATTGGTATCTATTTTGATCCTGATAACAGCATATTACCGCTGGTAGCGGTTCGCATGGCGAACCAATATGCACTGGCTGTACAAGCCTATGCCAAAGAGATAGGTATTCCAATTGTGCGTAACATCAAACTGGCACGCCAAATTTATCAGCGCTACAGATTATACGAAACCGTAGTAAAACAAGATTTACTCGATGTGATTGATATTTTTATCTGGTTAAAGCAGGTAGAAATGGCCGCCATACTAGAAAATACACCAACAGAAGCAATAAACAGTGAGCAAAAGTCTTAATATTTTTGTTAACTTGGCGGATTTTTGCAAGTTAAACCGCTTAAATTCCTTTACTCTGTCATAAATAAAGCGAGAAGATGCTATGGAACAGCAAAATACGATTAACCAAAATGATAATAACACCGATGCTCACCTGGATGAGTACACTGAACTGGTGACAGAAGCCCTCCAGCAAGGTGCCAGCTTAAAGGATTTAGAAGGCATACCCGATGAACTGATGGATGGTGTTTACCGCTTTGCATATGATTTTTATCAACAAGGTAAATTGGAAGAGGCTGAAACCTTTTTTCGTTTTCTCTGCTTATATGATTTCAATAATAGTGATTACATTATGGGGTTAGGGGCGGTTAAACAGCTACAAAAACAGTATGAAACAGCGCTTGATCTCTACGCGCTGGCTTATATACATGGTGATAATGACTACCGCCCAATGTTCTACGGTGGACAATGTAATCTTATTATCGCTGAAAAAGAGAAAGCTAAATACTGTTTTCAGAAAGTTTATCAACATAGTAGCGATCAAGAATTAAAGAATAGAGCGCAAGCCTATCTTGAACTCTTAACAACCTCTCCATCAAATGACGATAATCAAGGATGACCTAAAGATGGTAGAAATTAACCGATTAACAGCTAACAAAGCACACCCGTTTGCTGCTGTAAAGCAAGACGTAATCGCGGATAATAATCTGGTCAACCAATTAACCGCGCTACAAAAAAATATTATTCAACAAGTTAATAGTGTGATTGAAAACGAACAAAAAAAAACGGCCAGTCATAATCAATCTGATAAAAATATACCGATCCTTACTCCACCCACAGATAATTCTTTATCTAGCGTAGATAATAATGCCCAATTACTGTTATTAATGAAACAATATCAACAATTGATCGGTAAAAATGAGATTAAAAATCTACGCGAAAATCTTACCCAATGGAAAATTCAAGCCCAGTTGAATCATCAGATTCAACAAGCCAAAAAAGTTGAACAAATCTACCGGCAAGTTGAAAAAAAGCTCAATCAGCATCGAGATGATTTTATCAACAGTTGGCTACGGGTCGCCAGCGGGCTACATGAACAAACCGAAGCTGATACTAATGCGCTGGCCAACCTATTTGCAAATCAGGGACTCAGTGAGCGATTTAGGCAAGCTATCGCAGGAAAAAATCGCCTCACTGATCGGCAACAGATGAGCAAACTATTAGAGGAAGAGTTTCCATGGCTGAAGTTAGATTTAACTAATGCCAAATTGTCTGTTGATGAACTTAACCAAAAAAAACTTGCCATTAAACAATTTTGCCAAGGCATTGAACATAATCGCCCAAAACCTATCTTTAGTGATAGTACTGGTCAAACCGATAAGAAATGGCGTGATAATGGTATTATACATACACAATGGTATAACGCTGTGCGTTATTCGATGCAGGATAGCAAGCGAACATTATACTCTATCTCTTGCGCTCAAGGCGCTTATAAAAGCCTAGTGCGTGATACAGAAGATCAGCGTGATCGATTGGCTAATCTTAAAAATGACACTGACATCGCCGAGCAACTGAATGAAGCTGAAAAAAGTATTTTCAGTTTAAAGCTAGCCACCTTTAAAACATTAATCGAACTGGAATCGCAGCATCTGCAAGGCAGCGCCAAACTCACTTAACTGATGGCAAAAATGCGTGAACTGCTTGGCTCACTCACATTGGAAAGCATGAGTAGCCAACGAGAAATTTTGCAAGAAATGCAACGCATGATTGAAATCCAGGCAGAAAAACGTGCACAAGATATTGATGAAAAAATTCGTAAAGCAGAAGAAGCCCGTGAATGGATGGCGATTGGCAGTCAAATTTTTTCCTGGTTAATTGCGGCGGTCGGTGTAGTGGCCGCTGCTTTTACCGGTGGTGCCAGTCTGGCTTTAGCCGCTATTGGCATCGCCTTACTGGCTGCGGATACCATCTGTCAGGCAGCCGGTGGTGGCTCCTTTATGAATCAGGCATTAAAGCCAGTCGGTGAAGCCATGATGAAAGTGGCAGAGTGGATCTCTGACTTTCTATGCCAAATCGCGGTTAGTGAAGCTAAATTACATGGAGCATCAGAAAGTGAAATTGCCGAACTGAAAAAACAGGCCAAGGAAATAACCGACATTGTCGCCACGATTATCGTTGCAGTCACAATGGTTGCAGCCGCCATTGGCACAGCTAAATTGGCCAGTGTGGCGGGTAAAATGATCGGCAAAATTATTGCGGACAAGCTTAAACGGGCTCTAAAGCACTTACTGGACAAAATGATCAATAATCTATTGAGTAACTTAGTACGCATCGTCGGCAACGACACCAGCAAAATGATTGCTTTCACTATCAAGCAAGTATTTAACAACTTGCTGGATAAAACCATCAATAATGTATTAATTAAAAATCTGAAAAATAAACTGACTCAATATATTAATGCCTAAATGGTACAAAAAAGCTTAATTGGTCTTTCTGTGATTAATGCTAATTCTAGTGCCGGCTTAAATCTCCACGCTACAAATTTGGAAGCTGACGTTATTAAACGATTAGGCGATTTAACGGTCATTAACCAAATAATGGCTCAACTGGATAAACTGCTTAACCAAGTGATGGATAATTTTGCCAAGGAGATGGAAACCGTCACTGAGTTAATGCGTAAAATAGGCGAAATGGGCAGCCAAAGCCTACATACCGGAAAATATATTACTCATAACTTAAACACCAGGGCATAAAAAGGACTTAATCATGTCAACTATTACTCCTTCAATAACTAAACATTCTGTTTCACCAATAATTACACCGGATGTTAAAAACATCACAGAACCTAACCAAATATCTGACAAAAAGGCATCTCAGATCTTGGCTAGTAAAACAGCGCAACAGCAGATTGAACAAACAACCAAAGAGCAAATCAATCAAACCAATTTACCGCTACTCTCTCTACCAACAGTGGAAAAAGATGCCGAGGCGTTAATCGATCGTTTAGAAAAATCACCGCCTGTGGTAATGAATTTATTAGGTACTAGTGATGTGCAATTACTAGCGTTACTGAATAAGATATCAGCGACATTAAGAGAACTTAATGCCAAAAGCCGTGAAAATGGCGATAAACTTAAAATTGCCACATTACAATCCAGCGAAAAAGTCAAAGACAGTAAATACACCGAAGCGGGTTCATTGTTGACAAGTGCTATCGCCGGAAGTTCTTTAAGTCTAGGAATGACAGTTGCCGGCGCAGGGATCAGTCTTAAAGGGCTAGCGCAAACCACCAGCAACAGTATTGGCAGTCTACAAAATAGCTCATTGATAGCCGGAAATGCCGTTAGCAACTTATCAAATCCAATCAGCCAAATGACTCAACAACCGTTAGCTTCTGGGCAAATTAAAGAACAGGGTAACCAGCGTATTTTAGAAACTGAGCAACAAATTAATAATGCTACAGGCGAAACTCATCAACGGGAAGAAAATATCAATGAAGAGGTAAAGAATAAAATGATCCAAATTCTCAATAAAATGATCGAATATAGCCAACAAACTGTATCCACTATCTCAGGTAATATTAGAGCTTAGGGTTAGCACTTATTCAATGATCAATAACTAGACGAAATTTTTATGATAATTTCAACAAATTCAACACCACAAACTGCCGCATTTTCTACAGAGATAAAGCACAATAATGCTACGCATACAGTTATCAATGCTAATACTTCATTAAATAATAATGCATTAAATAATATTCCATCTATGTTACCACCAGCATTAACTACTTTATTGTCTGAGACAATAGAATATGATCTTGATTTTACTGCTAACAATCCATCTAATACATTGCAAAATAAAAAAAATGCATATCTTTCTGCCGTAGATGATGTGCTAAACGATATAAAAAATGGCAATAGAGAGATAGAAAATGGAACGCAAAATATAATAAATGGAAAAATAAATAAAGATCCAGCACTAATAAAAAAAGGTGAAGCATTAGTAGAAAAAGGTAAGGCTCTAAGAGATAATGGCCAAACGAACCTTGCTCGACTATTATCGGATAAAAATCCTCCCCCGGTTGCCAAAAGTTATTATCAGTCACGTAACGCATCATTACCTACAGCACAACAATTCACACAACAACAGCAAACTTTAGCAGAAAATAATTATAACTCATTAATAGTGGTGTTTAATGATATTCAACAAACTATTAGAGATGCCAATAAGAGTTATCTGCACTGTTATCGCGATATATTTAAAAATAGTATGGAAAAATTTCAGGAGATTAGTGGCTTACTTTCTGATGTTAGTAATTACGTCAGTGAAAGCTCAAAAGATAACTTTATTACTCTTAAACAACAGAAAATGCTGAAGGATTTACGACAATTACACGCTAAATTATCGCAAGAACCGGATGGGATCATTTATCAACAAGAAATTAAATTTATCAAACTGGCGGAAGGTGATTATCAAAAAGTTGGCGATAATAGCGGTGTGCATTACACCGAAACACAAGCATTGGCACTGATGAAAAGCTATCGCCAATCTTTTGAACAAAAAGTTACCGGCACCTTAATGAAAGCGCCAGATTTAGCTCAAATCAATGCGGAAAGTTTAACGCAAGGTATTATAATTAAAATCAAAATTGATCCCAAACCATTAGCGCGTGTTATTCAAGTAGTGGAAAATTTGCAACTACCAGCCACAGATAATCTTGAGATCTCCCAGGCACGTTTCAATCTGATCAACACTGCAATTGATACTACTAAAAAAGATTATCAAGCCATGTTAGATGAGATGTCACAACGTTACAATACGGCCAATGCGAACTATGATAACTTCGTTAAAATTATAAGCAGTACCATCAATGCTATGCAAGATAGCGCCAAAAGCTTTTTACGTTAATCTCTGCTCTACCCTCATTTCAATAATAAAGAGTAGTTTTTTATGACTACTCTTTTATCCAACCAATTTTTCCAGACTATTATGCTAGCAATAGAACATCAGAGAATAGTTTTGTAGCTTATATTCATAATTTCTCTATAATTAGAGTGTTATATTATTTAAAACGTATAGCATCGATAACATAATTGATTTTTATTCAGGTGTCTGATGAAGGCTTTCATGAAAAATTGAACATTTATCAGGCGATTGTTTATAAAAATTTATTCATATTGGTTTATTAAGAATGCAACTATTTTGCCTAAAATTCTTTTCAGCCTTTACTCTATTTTTATCACTTACTGGCTGCTCGTCATCAACAGCAGAAACAAAACTTACCTCAACCAAAACTGCATCATCTTCACCCACAACGCTGGAAATTCTTAATCGTCATCAACCCGCTACAGAAAAAACGACTGATTTGGTAGATCGTTTTGCTAGCCAGATTTTTACTGAAACAAATCCCCAAGGGATGGCAATCGTTGTTATCGATAATGATCAGATCATAACCCGTTACTATGGTGAAACTGCACCAGGCAGCCGAAAAACCCCTGGTCCTGAGTCACTGATCCGCATTGCTTCATTAACAAAATTGATGACCAGTGAAGTAATGATCAAACTAGAAGCGGATAAAAAATTACGAATTACTGATCCACTACAAGACTATAGCTATCACGGTACGTATATTCCTACTTATAATGGCAAACAGCCAATTCGCTTATATCATCTGGCTAGTCATACCAGCGGTTTACCAAGGGAACAACCTGGCGGTAAAATCGGCCGGCCAGTATTTGTTTGGCCAACCCAAACAAATCGTTGGGCATGGTTGAAGAAGGCAAAAATTAAGTGTTTGCCAGGAACCAAAGCCGCCTATTCTAATCTGGCTTATGATCTACTAGCAGATGCCTTGGCAAAAGCGGCAGGAAAATCTTATAAACAACTTTTTGCCGAAAAAATCACCTTACCAACCGCAATGTACGATACAACTTTTACACCAACTAGCCATCAATGTTCTCGCCTAATGGTTGGTTATAAATCCAGTCCATGTATTAGTACGTTAGCTGCCGCTGGCAGTGGTGGTGTTTATTCAACACCAGCTGATATGCAAAGATGGATGCAACAATTTCTGTCAACCCATAGCCAGGTTAGTAAACAAACCGCTCAACGTGAACAAGCGATCTATTTTGCTCGCGATATGCTTACCGACATTAAAGGGATGGACGTTGCTGGCCATGCCGATGGTATTGGCCTTGGATGGGTTTATATGAATCCACGAGATGGCATTCCTGGCATTTATCAAAAAACCGGTGGCGGTGGCGGTTTTAATACCTATATGACCATGATCCCACAACAACGTATTGGTATCTTTGCTGTGATTTCACGCAAAAAAGGCAGTAAATTTAGTCGGTTAACCCAAGGTGTCAATGATTTAACCGCCGCACTCACTATCAATCACAATAACGACCCTTTCCAGCCAACTAAACAAGATTTTGCAGTAAATCTGGTTAAAAAATTGCTAGAAAGTCCTGATCAGGGCTAAGCCGAACAAGAGGAAATAAATTTTTATCAACATGGTAACGGATTGATAATATACCTAACCATAATGCTAAAGCTCATCATTGCCGCCGCATTAATAATAAAATGCTAAATCCAAGGAATAGTACACTGGGTAACATTGCTGCTATCAGTGGCGGAACACCATAAACTAAACTTAGGCTACCAAAACCCTCATTGAGCAGATAAAAAACAAATCCCCCTGAGATACCGATCAATACCCTTCCCCCCATTGCAACTCTTCGTAACGGTCCAAAAATAAATGATAGTGCCATTAACATCATGACCGCTACCGAAAGCGGTGACAGAATTTTCTTCCACATACTTAATTGATAGACTGACGCTTCTTGCCCGCTCTCCTTAAGATATTTAACGTATTTATATAGTCCTCTTATTGCTAACGAATCTGGCTCCAGAGAAACCACACCTAATTTTTCTGGGCTTAGATTGGTTTTCCAATCCATCAATAAACTTTGTGAGCCAGTAATTTCTTTTTCATTATTAATCAAAGATTTATCTACTTGTGACAAATGCCACTGGTGAGTATCAGAATTATAGCGACCTGAAGCAGCAAAAATAACCGCTTGCAGTTTCTTCTGTGCATCAAATTGGTAGATGAAGATTTCTTTTATTTCATTTTTATCGATAACACGCTGAATATGAATAAAATTATTACCATCTTTAGCCCATAAACCACTATCTGTCACCATTAACGAGCGACCGACAATTTTTTCCGCCCGATAGTTACGCGCCCACTGCTCTGCCGCAGGTGCAACCCATTCACCAATCACCATCGTTAGGATCACTAAAGGGATCGCGGTCTTCATCACTGACATCGCAACCTGTAGGCGAGAAAAACCAGCCGCCTGCATCACCACCAATTCACTACGGGTTGCCAGAGTTCCTAAACCAAGTAATGCGCCTAACAGCGCCGCCATCGGAAAAAAAACTTCAATATCTCTGGGAACGGTTAATAAAGTAAAAATCCCAGCACTCCAAGTGGTAAAGTCGCCATCACCGACTTTTCTCAATTGCTCAACAAATTTAATAATGCCCGATAATGACACCAACATAAAAAGAGTCATTAGGATCGAGGAGAGAATAGTACGCCCAATATATTTATCTAATACACCAAACATCAGGCGCCTCCTTTGGAGAACTTAGCACGTAGTCGACGCATCATAACGGTATCCCAAATATTTAATATGAGCGCTAATAGCAGAAAAGCCGCATTCACTAACCACATGGTTATCTTGGGATCAATTTCACCTTTTTCTGCATTAGAGTGCAACGTACTTTGTAATAAAAAGAAAATTAAATAAAGCAACATAGCCGGTAACATACTTAACACTCGTCCCTGTCTGGGGTTAACTTCACTTAATGGCACAACCATCAAAGCCATAATTAGTACCGCTACCACCAATGTTAAACGCCAATGAAATTCCGCTTTTGATTCAGCATCTGTGGCATGCCACAATTGCAACATATCCTTTTGCTCGATTTTATCGCCTGTCACTGCCGTTTCTTTATGATCGATCACCGCTTCATAATCTTTAAAATCTGTTATGCGGAAATCGCGTAATAACGCAGTACCTTCATAGCGAGTTCCTTTATCTAATACCACAATTTGATTACCGTTTTGATCCTCTCGGATACGTCCAGTTTCTGCAATGACCACCGAAGGGCGCTGGTTATTAGCCGGGCGTAATTGTGCCATAAAGACATCAGTAAAATTCTTACCTTTTACATTACTAATATACAGAACAATATTTTGATCCTTGGTGGTTTTAAATCGTCCCTCAACCATATGAGCTAAACTAGGATTGGCTTGCGCATCGGCTAATGCTTGTTCTTGATATTTTGCCGACCAGGGTAACATCCATGCTACATTGACTGCCGCAATGAAAGCGGTAAATAATGCCAGAATTAAAGCCGCTATCACTAATACCTTTTTACCTAAGCCACAGGCATGCATAACAGTAATTTCACTATCGATATAGAGTTTACTGTAAGTCATTAACAGTCCAAGAAACAGACTTAATGGCAAAATCAATTGTGCCATTTCAGGGATACCAAGCCCCAGCAGAGGAAAAACTAAATCGGAAGGAATATTTCCCTGAACCGCTGAACTTAATATATTGATTGTTTTTTGACTAAAAAAAATTAAAATCAGGATAAAAAGTATTGCAACTTGACTTTTCAGCGTTTCCTTAACTAAATATCGAATTATAATCACACTAATTACACCTGTGGAAAACTTGTTTTTTGCAGCAAAATAGCTAACTTCATCGTATAGTTACAGTTAAGTACAATATTTTGGTTTTCTTAATGGTGACAATGTATCATGATGATAAATGTAGCATTAACTATTGGATCAACCAACAGAATATGCTTAGTCGTAATCTATTACTATCGGTAAACCATTGGGTTAGTTTAACATAAAGCAGCTATTTCATAAGGTAAATTTATACTGTTCGTTAATTTTAGCGATAGTATCAATCTTTGTCTTTAAAATTCAGGAGAATGCATGGAGTTTAGTGTAAAAAGCGGTAGCCCAGAGAAACAACGTAGCGCCTGTATTATTGTTGGCGTATTTGAACCTCGCCGCTTATCCCCTATAGCCGAACAACTGGATACTATCAGTGACGGCTATATCAGTGCCTTACTACGCCGCGGAGAACTGGAAGGTAAAGTCGGCCAAACGCTATTACTTCACCATGTTCCTAATATATTATCTGAACGTATTCTGTTAGTTGGATGCGGTAAAGAACGTGAACTCGATGAGCGTCAATATAAACAGATTATCCAAAAAACAATTAATACCTTAAATGAAACCGGCTCAATGGAAGCCGTCTGCTTTCTAACTGAGTTGCATGTAAAAAGCCGCAATAATTATTGGAAAGTTCGCCAAGCAGTCGAAACTGCTAAAGAAACGTTATATGTATTTAACCAACTCAAAAGTAATAAGTGCGAGCCACGCCGTCCCTTACGTAAAATCGTCTTTAATGTCCCAACACGCCGTGATTTAGCCAATGGCGAGCGCGCTATTTCGCACGGCCTTGCTGTCTCTATAGGTATTAAGTCAGCAAAAGATCTAGCTAATATGCCGCCCAATATTTGCAACGCGGCCTATCTAGCTTCACAAGCACGTCAGTTGGCCGACAATTATCAAAATCTTACCACCAAAGTGATCGGCGAAGAACAGATGAAAGAGCTGGCGATGAATGCCTATTTAGCTGTCGGGCAAGGCTCACAAAATGAATCGCTAATGTCAGTTATGGAATATAAAGGAAGTAACGATCCAACGGCTAAACCGATTGTGTTGGTCGGTAAAGGATTAACTTTTGACTCTGGCGGGATTTCTATTAAGCCATCCGATGGCATGGATGAAATGAAATATGATATGTGTGGAGCCGCTACTGTTTATGGCGTTATGCGCTTTGTTGCTGAACTAAAATTACCGATTAACGTCATTGCAGTATTGGCTGGCTGTGAAAATATGCCGAGCGGTAAAGCGTATCGGCCTGGTGATATTTTAACTACCATGTCGGGCCAGACAGTGGAAGTCCTCAATACGGATGCAGAAGGAAGACTAGTGCTTTGTGACACACTAACTTATATAGAACGTTTTGATCCTGATGTGGTAATTGATGTTGCAACTTTAACCGGAGCCTGTATCATTGCCCTTGGTAATCACTATAGTGGATTAATGTCAAATCATAATCCTTTAGCCCATGAATTACTTAATGCTGCTAAGCAAGCGGGCGATAAAGCATGGCGTCTACCTCTGGCTGAAGAGTTTTATGAGCAGTTAGATTCAAACTTTGCTGATCTTGCCAATATAGGAGGACGCGCGGGTGGTGCAATTACCGCTGGTTGCTTCCTAGAACGTTTTGCCACTAAATATCACTGGGCACATTTAGATATTGCAGGAACAGCTTGGCAATCAGGAAAAACAAAAGGAGCAACAGGCCGTCCTGTGGCATTACTTGCTCAATTTTTGTTAAATCGTGCTTATATAAACTGTGACGAATAATTGACCAGTGAATTTATAATAGGGTATTGTAAACAATACCCTTTCATAAGCGTAATGCGATGAAAAAAGCAACTTTCTATTTGATAGAGCAGCTATCTTCACAAGCAGAACTTGAAAGTCATGAATGGTTAGCCTGTCAGCTAGCAGCAGAAAACTGGCGGATGGGTAAACGGGTTTTAATTGCTTGTGAAGATCAAATTCAAGCCGAAAAATTGGATGAAATACTTTGGCAAAGAGAACCTCATCAATTTGTCCCGCATAATTTAGCAGGTGAGGGCCCTCGCTATGGCGCGCCTGTTGAGCTTTGTTGGCCAACAAAACGCAGTAGCTCAGCCAGAGATATATTGATAAATCTACAATTAACATTCGCAGACTTTGCCACAGCATTCCATGAAGTGATAGACTTTGTACCAATTGATGAACATTTGAAACAGTTGGCGCGCGAACGATACAAAACTTATCGCAGTATGGGTTTTAATTTGATCATGGCAGCACCACCAACAACTTAATAAATAACGACGCAAGATGGAAAAGAAACCCGCAAATCAAACTCAGTCTGAGCCATCGCTCGACAAAACTTATCAGCCAGCGGCAATTGAACAACCTTTATATGCACACTGGGAAAAAAATGGTTATTTTGCACCGCATGGTGATAACAGCAAACAGAGTTTTTGTATCGTGATCCCACCGCCAAATGTCACGGGTAACCTGCATATGGGGCACGCTTTTCAACAAACAATCATGGATACCTTAATTCGCTACCAGCGCATGCAAGGAAAAAACACGCTTTGGCAAAGTGGAACAGATCACGCGGGGATAGCCACGCAGATGGTTGTTGAGCGTAAAATTGCCGCGGAAGAGAATAAAACTCGTCATGACTATGGCAGAGAAGCGTTTATTGAAAAAATATGGCAATGGAAAGCAGAATCAGGCGGTAATATTTCTCAGCAAATGCGACGACTGGGTGATTCTGTTGATTGGCAACGTGAACGCTTTACCATGGATGAAGGCCTCTCCAAAGCAGTAAAAGAAGCATTTATTCGGCTCTATCAAGATGATCTTATTTATCGCGGCAAACGATTAGTCAACTGGGATCCTAAACTGCATACCGCTATTTCTGATTTAGAAGTTGAAAATCGAGAAGTTAACGGTTTTATGTGGCATTTACGTTATCCCCTGGCTGATGGTGTAAAAACGGCGGAAGGCCAAGATTACCTGGTTGTTGCTACTACTCGACCAGAAACCATGCTTGGTGATACGGGCGTGGCAGTTAATCCCGCCGATCCACGCTACAAGAATTTAATTGGCAAACAAATTTTACTACCTTTGGTTAATCGTCGTATTCCTATTGTCGGTGATGAACACGCCGATATGGAAAAAGGCACCGGCTGTGTGAAGATCACCCCAGCGCACGATTTTAACGACTATGAAGTGGGTAAACGTCATCAGTTGCCAATGATCAATATTTTCGATTTCAATGGACATATCCGCCAACAAGCTGAAGTATTTGACAGCGCTGGCAACCCTAGCACGATTTATACAACGACAATCCCTGCATCCTACCAAGGAATAGAGCGCTTTGCTGCTCGTAAGGCAATGGTAAGCGAATTAGAAAAACTAGGATTATTAGTTGCCATAAAGCCACATCAACTTACTATTCCTTATGGCGATCGTGGCGGCGTTGTTATTGAACCTATGCTGACTGATCAATGGTACGTTCGTACTCTACCATTAGCAGAACAAGCCATTGCGGCGGTAAAAGATGGCCGTATTCAGTTTGTTCCTAAACAGTATGAGAATATGTATTTTTCCTGGATGCAGGATATCCAAGATTGGTGTATTTCACGCCAATTATGGTGGGGGCATCGAATTCCCGCTTGGTATGATGAAGTCGGTAATGTCTATGTCGGTCATGACGAAGATGAAGTTCGTCAAACGAACAATCTCAGTGCTGACATTAGTCTACATCAGGATGAAGATGTATTAGATACTTGGTTCTCTTCCGGTCTGTGGACCTTCTCAACATTAGGTTGGCCAGAAAATAGTGAAGCGTTAAAAACTTTTCATCCCACCGATGTGTTAGTTAGTGGCTTTGATATTATCTTTTTCTGGATAGCCCGCATGATCATGCTGACGATGTATTTCATCAAAGATGAAAATGGCCAAGGGCAAATTCCTTTTAAAACCGTCTACATGACAGGCCTGATCCGGGATGAAGAAGGGCAAAAAATGTCAAAATCCAAAGGCAATGTCATCGATCCGCTCGATATGATCGATGGTATCTCCTTGGAAGATCTAGTGACGAAACGTACTGGCAATATGATGCAGCCCCAATTAGCTAAAAAAATTGCTAAACGTACGCGTAAAGAATATCCGAATGGTATTGAAGCACATGGTACCGACGCTTTACGCTTTACACTGGCAGCATTAGCATCGACCGGGCGAGACATCAATTGGGATATGAAACGCCTTACTGGTTATCGCAATTTCTGTAATAAACTGTGGAATGCGAGTCGTTATGTCTTGATGAATACTGAAGGACAAGATTGTGGTCAGCATGGTGGAAAAATGATTTTTTCGCTGGCTGATCGCTGGATCATGGCAGAATTTAACCAAACGGTAAAACTGTATCGTGAAGCACTAGATTCTTATCGCTTTGATATGGCTGCCAATATTTTGTATGAATTTACCTGGAACCAATTTTGCGATTGGTATTTAGAACTGTCTAAGCCCGCGATTCATAAGGGAAATGAGGCAGAAATTCGTGCGACACGTTATACCTTGATTGAAATACTGGAAAACTTATTACGGCTGGCGCATCCTATTATTCCATTTATTACCGAGACTATTTGGCAGCGGGTGAAAGTGGTTAAGGGCATCTCACAAGACACTATCATGTTACAACCTTTTCCAATCTTTGAGGCCAACAAGGTTGATGAAGCCGCACGCCATGATTTGGAATGGATCAAAGAGCTCATTAACGCTATACGAAACATTCGGGCAGAAATGAATATTTCACCCGCCAAGTCATTAGATCTGTTATTACGCGGCGCTAACCCTGCAACAAAACGACGTGTGACAGAAAATCTGAATTTTATTCAAGCGATGGCTCGTCTTAGCTCAATTACTATTTTGGCTGAACTGCAACCAACCCCCCTTGCTGTGACTAAACTGATAGATGGCGCGGAAGTGTTGATCCCAATGGCAGATTTAGTCGATAAAGATGCCGAATTAGCACGGCTAGATAAAGAGCTGGATAAACTGGCCAAAGAGATAGCAGCGATTGAAAACAAATTAGCTAATGATAGTTTTGTCGGCCGAGCACCTGCTGCGGTTGTTGAAAAAGAGCGTGAACGCTTAGCAATTCAATTAGCAGCAAAACAGAAACTGACTAATCAAAAAGCAACTATTAGCTCACTATGAAGAAGTAACAACACTACTACCTAATGTAGCAGTGTTGTTTACTCACAAACTTACTCTAACCATTACTTACTCAGCTTAATCCGCATTATCAGCTGATTAATAATTCTTGTCCACTCTAACAATTTGATTCTAATGTAATGCTTTCGGTTCAACGGGCTTTTCTTCTGCATCATCATAATTAGGATCTTCAAAGAAGGTACCCCAACCATCGTAGTTAATACCAATTTTTTCCGTTAACATCATCAATTGCACAACTTGTTTATTAATTAATTCTGCATCAAGTGCACTATCTCGATAGACATCACAACACATCAATACCGTACCATCTTCAATTTCTAGCTCTTCAGCATCGTGCACTTCATAACCTAATTTAAATGCCACTATTGCCGCTTTTTCCAATAATTTAAAATCTTTGGACGAAAAGTGATGTTCAATTTCATACAGAGCGTTCGGATCACTACCATCTTCCAACAATTCTTCAATGATTGAATGCGTTTCTGCTCGCTGCTCTGCGACGGCTTTTTTATCTAGTAACAAATTTTCTGTGGAAATTTGCTGTTCTGATAAGGCTTTTTTAAACGACGCCAACTCTTCAACTGAAAGGTAATGCTCTATTTCATAAAACACATTAGGATCACTGCTATCCGTCGCTACATTTTCAACATCCAAACGGGTATCTTCCTGCTGTTCTCCTAGTACTTTTTTATTAACCATGTCGCGCTCCCTCTGTATTAATATGACAGTAACTTTTGCATTCTCCCATAGCCAACGAAGGAGAGCTACTATTACAACAAAGAAATTTATACACAGATTGATTTGGATTTTTTATGATCATGCTTTGAATCTAAATTAAATATAAAAAAATGAGTAAAATTACCAAGTTATGTTTAATGAATGACTATGCATTTATAATTATTTGAATGAATATGAACAAAAAAAGGTTGATTAATAAAATTGTTTATTGATTAGTAAATAATCAAAAACAGATCATCAACCAAATTATTAATGGCTAAGCATTATAGAGTTAATTTTGCCAAAATCGGCCTCAATACGATTAGCAAAAATTTTTTTGTTAGGTTGCGAAAAATTTTATTTATATTCAATACATTATATTTTAAAAAAATTTTATCAATTTTCTTTCCACAATCACTTGCTATACTGACAGAGCGGCGTATAATGCGCCCAAATTTTTGTGGGAGAAAAAATGCATAACCAATGCTTAAAAGAATCAATATACGCATTGCTGCCAATGGGCTATTTAGTTATTGCATTTCATCCTCGACTAACCCTATTTATTCAAGCCCCTCAATGAGGGGCTTTTTTTTGGCATAACAATTAGATATGGCACAAAGAAAGGAGGAACAACACGATGGTTAATCCGTTGTATCTTCGAGACATAATCTCGATTAATGATTTAAAACGTGAAGATCTACTCGCTGTACTTGAGGTTGCTACGTCACTAAAACAACATCCCCAACCGGATTTGCTAAAACATAAAGTGATCGCTAGTTGTTTCTTTGAAGCTTCCACCCGTACCCGCCTCTCTTTTGAAACCGCTATTCACCGCTTAGGGGCTTCTGTGGTGGGTTTTTCCGATAGCAATAATACTTCGTTAGGTAAAAAAGGGGAAACCCTGGCAGATACCATATCGGTTATTAGCCAATATGTTGATGCCATTGTTATCCGCCATCCACAAGAAGGTGCATCACGTTTAGCAGCTCAGTTTGCAGGAAAAATCCCGGTCATAAATGCGGGTGATGGTGCCAATCAACATCCTACACAGACACTACTTGATCTATTCACCATTCAAGAGAGCCAAGGCAGCTTAAATAATTTACATATTGCGATGGTTGGTGATCTGAAATATGGCCGAACCGTTCATTCATTAACCCAAGCGTTATCAAAATTTGACAATAATCATTTCTATTTTATTGCACCTGAAGCTTTAGCCATGCCGGCCCATATACTACATCTGTTAGAAGAAAAAGGGATAACTTATAGCTTACATGACAACATAGAAGCGGTGTTGCCAAAACTGGACATTCTATATATAACACGAGTACAAAAAGAGCGTTTAGATACTTCCGAATATGCCAATGTTAAAGCCCAATTTATTTTAACCAGCCATGAATTAGCCGCTGCTAAATCTGGCATGAAAGTTTTACATCCTCTACCACGTATTGATGAAATTACTACTGATGTTGATAAAACATCCCATGCTTACTATTTTCAGCAAGCCGGTAATGGTATTTATGCACGACAAGCACTTTTAGCGTTGATACTTAACAAAACCATTAATTTCTGAGGCATACAATTATGGCAAATAACCACAAATTACAAGTGGAAGCAATTAGCTGTGGTACTGTTATCGACCATATCCCTGCCCAAATGGGTTTTAAATTACTTTCGCTGTTTAAATTAACGCAAACTGATCAGCGTATTACCATAGGTTTAAATCTACCTTCTAATCACTTAGGTAAAAAAGATCTGATCAAAATTGAAAATACCTTTCTCACACCCGAACAAGCCAACGAACTGGCAATGTATGCTCCCTATGCCACCGTTAACTGTATTAAAGACTATAAAGTGGAAAAAAAGCTATCAATTAGCTTACCTGAACAAATTGATGCTGTTTTGATCTGCCCTAACAGTAATTGCATTAGTAACAATGAGCCAGTCAAGAGCAGTTTTAACGTGAAACAGCGGCATAATGAAGTCATTCTGACATGCAAATATTGTGAAAAAACCTTTGATCGACATGCGGTAATTAATAATATGTAATGCGCTATTATATAACCCCTATATATGTAGACCACTAAGATAGTGGTGCTAGTAAATTGATGATTAACTTTTAGACTACAAGGTAATGAATAACTTATGTCATACGAAATCAAAACTGAAAACGCGCCAGCAGCTATCGGCCCTTATGTGCAAGGTGTTGATCTTAGCAGCATGATTATTACATCCGGCCAAATTCCGCTTGATCCGAAAACCGGTGAAATAGCTGACGACATTACTGCTCAAACAACACAGTCACTGGAAAACATTCAAGCTATTGTGGAAAAAGCGGGTCTCAGTGTGGCTAATATTGTTAAAACTACCGTTTTTGTTAAAGATCTGAATGATTTTGCGAGCGTAAATGCCACTTATGAAGCTTTTTTTAATAAACATAATGCGCCTTATCCTGCTCGTTCTTGCGTCGAAGTTGCTCGCTTACCAAAAGATGTTCGCATTGAAATTGAAGCGATAGCTATTCGTTAATAAATTTCACTCACTTTGGTATTATGGTTAATAAAACTTAGTCAGCGCCAATGATTTAACCATTTACTTAACTAAATCTTTATAGAAACCTTTTCTATAAAGATTTTGCCACAATTAACCACTTAAACCTCTCCGTTGTTATTAACATTTAGCCAAAAAACAAACAACATCCAATTTCTTTGTTTTAGATCAATAAAAGTCCTGCTAAATAAACACCAGGCACTATATATTGTGCTTTAATATATAGTAAAGCACTATATATAGAATTTATAGACAGATTTATCCACAAATTAATGCTGCATATTTAATTGTGATTTAATTGTGGATAACTATTAGAGGAGCCTATTGTGAAAACAGTAGTTATTAAACGCGATGGCTGTCAGGTCGTTTTTGATAAAAATCGGATCAAACAAGCCGTCATGCGTGCAGCCACTGCCAATGGGATATGCGATGATCATTATTGTGCAGTTGTCGCCTCAGTCGTCGAACAACAATTAGGCAACCGTCAAACCGTTGATATTCATGAAATCCAAGATGCGGTTGAAAATCAACTGATGGCAGGTCGTTATTAAGATCTGGCCAGAAATTATATTGCCTATCGCCATGATCGGGATATTGCCAGAGAACAACGTAGTCGCCTCACTCACGAAATTCGTGGCTTGATTGAGCAAAGCAATGTTTCGTTACTCAATGAGAATGCAAATAAAGATAGCAAGGTAATTCCAATTCAACGCGATTTATTAGCCGGCATTGTTGCCAAACATTATGCTAAACAACATATTTTGCCGCGTGATGTCGTTATGGCACACGAACGTGGTGAAATTCACTATCATGATCTTGATTACTCACCCTTTTTTCCAATGTTTAACTGTATGCTTATCGATTTGCAAGGGATGTTAACCAAAGGTTTTAAAATGGGTAATGCTGAAATCGAGCCACCAAAATCGATTTCAACCGCCACCGCCGTCACGGCACAAATTATTGCTCAAGTGGCCAGCCATATTTATGGTGGTACAACCATTAATCGTATCGATGAAGTCTTGGCTCCTTTTGTCCAGGCGAGCTATAAAAAACACTTAAAAATTGCCAAAGAATGGCAAATTGCCGACCAATTGGGCTACGCTGACAGCAGAACAGAAAAAGAGTGTTATGACGCTTTTCAATCACTAGAATATGAAGTCAACACACTGCACACCGCAAATGGTCAAACACCTTTTGTTACCTTTGGATTTGGCTTAGGAACCTCAAAAGAGTCGCGATTAATCCAAAAATCGATCTTACAAAATCGTTTAGCTGGACTGGGTAAAAATCGTAAAACCGCGGTATTCCCAAAATTAGTTTTTGCTATCCGTAAGGGGATCAATCACCAATATGGTGATCCAAACTACGATATTAAGCAACTAGCATTAGAATGTGCCAGCAAACGGATGTACCCAGATATTCTTAACTATGATCAAGTAGTAAATGTTACTGGCTCCTTCAAAACTCCGATGGGTTGCCGCAGTTTTTTAGGCGTTTATGAAGAGCAAGGCCAAGTATCCATGAAGGACGTAATAATCTCGGAGGGATCAGTATTAACTTGCCTCGGATAGCCATTGAGGCTAAAGGTAACGAACAACAATTTTATCAAATCCTAGATAGCAGATTGGCAATTACCAAAAAAGCGCTGATGACGCGTATCGCCAGACTGGAAAATGTCAAAGCGCGTGTCGCACCCATACTCTATATGGAGGGTGCCTGTGGCGTTCGTTTACAAGCGGAAGACAATATTGCTGAAATCTTCAAACGTGGTCGTGCATCGATTTCTTTAGGTTATATCGGTCTGCATGAAACAATCAATGCACTTTATGGCACGCAAAAACATGTTTTTGATGATGAAACTCTGCGGCAAAAAGCCTATCAGATCATTAAACATCTGCGGGCAGCAACCGATCGCTGGAAAGCAGCAACTGGCTATGGATTTAGCTTATATAGTACTCCCAGTGAGAATTTATGTGACCGATTTTGTCGCTAAGATATGGCTGAATTCGGTTTAATCGACGGTGTTACTGATAAAGGATATTATACTAATAGTTTCCATCTGGATGTCGAAAAACAGGTCAATCCTTACGATAAAATTGACTTTGAAGCACCTTACCCAGCGTTAGCTAATGGTGGTTTTATCTGCTACGGTGAATATCCAAACTTACAACATAACTTAAAAGCATTAGAAGATGTCTGGGATTACAGCTATCATCATATTCCCTATTATGGTACCAATACCCCGATTGACGAGTGCTATGAATGTGGATTTACCGGTGAATTTGCCTGTACTAGTAAAGGGTTTGTCTGCCCATCTTGCGATAATCATGATCCAACCCGCGTTTCGGTTATTCGCCGTGTTTGTGGTTATCTTGGTAGCCCCGATGCCAGACCATTCAATAGCGGTAAACAAGAAGAAGTTAAACGACGCGTTAAACACTTAAAAAATGGTCAACTTGGATAACATTATAAATTATCATCGATATTACCCGGTTGATGTGGTTAATGGCCCAGGAACACGTTGTACGTTATTTGTCGCAGGTTGCCTTCATCAATGTAGAGGTTGTTACAATAAAAGCACCTGGAAAATTGACTCAGGTAAACCGTTTACCCAAGCAATAGAAAATCAAATTATCACTGATCTGCAAGATCAAAGGATCGTTCGCCAAGGACTTTCTCTCTCTGGCGGCGACCCACTGCATCCACAAAATGTAGCAGCAGTTTTACAACTGGTTAAACGCATCAAATTTGAATGCCCAGATAAAGATATTTGGCTCTGGACCGGTTATACCCTTGACCAATTAACCGCTAATCAACGCGCCGTCGTTAACTATCTTGATGTATTAGTCGATGGTAAATTCATTCAAGCGCTTCATGAACCCAATCTATTATGGCGAGGTAGTCATAATCAAGTGATCCATAAATTAGGTTAAGTGTCACGATGCCAAATCAGTTTAGTGCCAAAACCTAACTTATTATTGACCATTTTGATCTGTTGTAAAGATAATTGCCAGATAGGAATACTGGCCGCCATAGCAACCGGAAATCGCCGATTATAATTTTGCCTGGCGTGCTGTTCTTGTTTGCCAGTCAGCGAATGGACTTTACCAATAAATTGTATCCCTTGAATGTTGGCTATGGTTTTGCTTTGACAACAAATAGTTCCGGCTAAAATTGGGTTTTTAAGCATTAACTCACCATGACGAGTAGTCGTTTCGGTCAGAAAATATAATGACATCGTTTGAGCTTTGAAGGTATAAAAACAGATGGCCGGCCAACTATCTGATTGAAAAGAGGTGAATAGTGAAAAAACATGCTGACGAGAAAGGTATTGTTGCATAATAGCCATTGATGATTGATCAGCAAACATAGTGGATAATATCTCTCCTTAAGTAAAAACACGCTGAAAAAATAATTATTCAGCGTGTTTTTATCAAAAATTAAAGCTGCTATCATCATCCGATAATTTATACTGCCAATTATCTATAGACAGGCGCAGTAGTTTGGCTATTACCATAGATTCTAGCATTAGCTTGTACTTTATTTTGTGTATAAGCTAAAAAGGTAACACGATAAATAGTTGCTCCTTTTTTGGTGGCTTCTTCAGCTAACTGCTGAACGGCACTAGTAGGCGTTTCTCCCGCAGCTACTGAGACAATTCCTATTGACTGCTGAGCAGGGGTTTCTATTACTTCTTTTGCCTGATCTGCCATTGCACCAAATGACAACGTACCTAAAACCAAAATTAAAGCAGCGGGTAATTTTTTCATCATAAACTCCTTAATTGATTATTATCATTCAGAAATATTATTGGTTATTCCTGTGATATAGATCATAGTATAGGCACTACTTAAAATTTTGGATTAGTTTTTTTTGTTGCTATCTTTCAAAAAAAATGAATAACATACAAAAATAATTGTTTTAACTTGGTTAAAATAGCGTTTATACGCCTTATTAGGGTAAATCATCACGACAAAATCAGTAGAGAATTTTTTATTAACTTAATTAAAAATCTAATTTAATCAATCCAATATGACGAAAAAGCCTTGGTCAATTTACCTGATCAGAAATAGACAAAATGCACTTTATACTGGCATCACCACAGATATTACGCGCCGCCTGCAACAACATCACTTAGGCAAAGGCGCTAAAGCGTTAAGAGGAAAATCGCCTCTTTTGTTAGTATACCAATGCCAGCTAGCCTGCCATTCAGACGCCTTGTCCCTAGAATACCAAATAAAACAATTAACCAAAGTACAAAAAGAACAACTTGTCGCAGACCAGCCTTTAGATTTGGCTAGTTACCTTGCCCCATTAGCACTCATCAAAATAAGACGAAAAATTAACTAGCCCTGCATAATCGGCTAACTTACCATTATCTAACGCATAAACTTGAAAATAGGCCTCCATTCCAGGCCATTTACATACAAGCCCATGCGGCTTAGCAAGCGTAAAACCAAAACGACGGTAATAATTAGGATCGCCAACCACCACTACCGCTTTATAGCCAAATTCATTTAGACTATCTAATCCGTCATAAACCAATTTTGCCCCAATACCTTGTTGCTGATAAGCGCTATCAACGGCTAATGGCGCTAATCCGACCCATTGACACTGCTTATCACCGTTGACATCGACTAAAGTAAAGCCGATATAACCAATAATTTTTCCTTTATCATCAGTAGCCACCATTCCCAATACGAATAAACCGTCCTCACGCAATTTTTGTACCAAATCAGCTTCAGCACCGGTGGGAAATGTTTGACGTAATAATTGATCAATGCCTGGCGCATCAACCGGAATTTCAACACGAATTAGCATGATAATGCACGCTCTTTATAATCAATATTTTCATTTTGTACTAGTTTAATCAAATCAGCTAATTGCAATAAACCAAAGCGTAAAATTGCTGGCATTGTCTCTAATTCAAAGGCATCCAACAGGTTTTTTACATACAGACCAAGCTCTGTATCTCCTTCTATGCGTAAGCGACGTTGGAAAAATAAGGTATCAGGATCTTCTTTCCGCGCAGCAATTAAAACTAAATCATTCGCTCCACTGCAAAAACTGACATCTGCATGTTGATCTTTACTGACGATGATCTTACCTGCCTGCTGGCTAATATACCAAACAAGCTGCACATCAATAACCTCAACTTTAAGCCATTTATTGTGCAAAAAATCCAGTTCACCATCGTTTAGTGCCTGCTGAAATTGCCAGCTTAATAATTGCTCCAGAATTTGACGTTCTAAGATAAAAGGCGTAACTTTTAAAGGTAAACACATCAATTTAGGTCCTTGCTGGATAAGCTGCTGGCGAATTTTCTTTAACACGATCCAAATTCCTCTTACACTTTTATGATATATCTTTAAGCATTAATGACAATTATCCATTCTGCCAAATTATTAATTAATATCTTTGAACCCACATCAAAATTTAACCAACAATCGATTAATACCATTCAGTTTTATGCTCCATCTAGCAAAATCAATTCACAAAAGAAAGTAATCTGGTTTAAGTCAAAACAACAATATTACACCTTGACTACAATCGATAGACATCTAACTATACGCTAGGATCACCTATGGAATTATGTCCGGCAGGCAATCTACCTGCTTTAAAAATAGCTGTCGATAATGGCGCTGATGCAGTCTATATTGGATTTAAAGACGATACTAATGCACGTCATTTTGCTGGTTTAAATTTTAGCGAAAAAAAATTAGTTGAAGCAGTCAAATATGCTCATGATCATGCTTGCAAATTACATGTTGCTATCAATACTTTTGCTCACCCTAACGGTTTTAGTCGCTGGCTATCCGCCGTTGATATGGCTGCGGAAATCGGTGTTGATGCCTTGATCCTAGCTGATCTGGCTATCTTAGAATATGCTGCTAATAAATATCCCCATATTGAACGTCATGTTTCTGTTCAAGCTTCAGTGACAAATATTGCGGCGATTCAATTTTATCAGCGTAATTTTGCCGTCCAACGAATTGTTCTTCCTCGTGTTCTATCATTACATCAAGTCAGACAGTTAGCCCAAACTAGTCCTGTCGCATTGGAAGTTTTTGCTTTCGGCAGCCTTTGTATCATGGCAGAAGGACGCTGTTATCTTTCGTCTTACCTGACAGGAGAATCACCAAATACCGTAGGTGCTTGTTCACCTGCCCGATTTGTACGTTGGCAACAAACCGATAAAGGTATGGAGTCACGTTTAAATGATATTTTAATCGATTGCTATTCGAATAATGAAAATGCGAGTTACCCAACTCTTTGTAAAGGAAGATACTGTCTCAATGGAAAAAAATATCATGTATTAGAGGAGCCTACCAGCCTAAATACACTGGAATTGTTACCAGAACTGATGCTGGCAAATATTGCCGCTGTCAAAATTGAAGGCCGCCAACGCAGCCCAACTTATGTTGGCGATGTGACCCATATCTGGCGACAAGCTATTGATCATTGCAAAAATGATCCTAAAAAATTCATCACCAATCAAAAATGGATAAATGTATTGGAAAATCTTTCCGAAGGTCAACAAACCACCTTAGGTGCTTATCATCGTAAATGGCAGTAGGATAAGGCGAAAAAATGAAATATTCCTTAGGTTCAGTACTTTATTATTGGTCAAAAGAGACATTAATTCAGTTTTATCAACAAGCGATTAATAGTAGCGCCGATATTATTTATCTCGGTGAAACGGTTTGTAATAAGCGTCGGCAAATGCAAGTAGCTGACTGGCTTGAACTGGCAAAAGAAATCACTTTGCATGGCAAACAAGTGGTAATTTCTAGCTTGTCTTTATTACAAAACGCGGCCGAACTTAGACAAATCGCTAAATTGGTCGATAATGGTGAATTTTTAGTGGAAGCGCACGATTTCGGTGTGGTTAATCAGCTTATTGAGCAAAAAATACCCTTTATGGCAGGTTATGGGCTCAATTGCTACAATGCTTATGCATTACGACTACTCTATCGCCAAGGCATGATACGCTGGTGCTTACCAATTGAACTTTCTCGTGATTGGTTACAAGATCTGCTTTATCAATGTGAACAGCTAGGATTTCGCCACAAGTTTGAAGTCGAAGTATTTGGCTATGGGCATTTACCACTGGCACTATCAGCTCGCTGTTTTACTGCCCGCTCAGAAAATCGCCATAAAGATAATTGTGAGACTTGTTGTGAAAAATATCCCCAGGGCAGAAAAGTTTTTTCCCAGGAAAATCAATTGCTCTTTACCCTTAATGGTATTCAGGCGCAAAGTGGCTACTGTTATAATCTAGGCAATGAACAAACTTCAATGAGCGGATTAGTCGATATTGTCCGCATCTCTGCCGAAAATCTAGATTCACTCACCATTTTGGAACAATTCAGAGCTAATCAACAGGGTGAGTATCCACTAACATTAACTAATGATTTAGATTGCAACGGTTATTGGCGACGTGCAGCCGGTTTATCTCTTATAGCATAAAAATTAAGAACGTTTTTTTCTTCTCAATAAACAACGGACATGGTGGCTGAACTGGCGCAGTTCACCACTACGTAGCATATTGATCAATATGCCCAGTAATGCATAAATTGTGCCTAATATTAGCATCATCACAATATCAATACCCACGTCAGATAAACTTAAATCAAGTTGGTTAATACCTGCTATCGCTTTTATTGCCCATGTTGAAGGTAAAGAATAAGCCACCATTCTTACCCAATCCGGCATTGCTTGTAATGGCCAAATAGCGCCTGAAATATAAAATACCGGCGTAGTTAGAAAAGCCAGTGTCAGATGAATCATTTCGACACTACGTAAAAATTCGGTAACAAACTTACCTAACCCCAAAACCGCCAATAAAAACGGTAAGGTGACGATCAAAAGCTGATAAAGTGGCGCTTCTTGTCGGTAACCTAATACCCAGGGCCAGAGCGCAAAAAAGATGGCCGACAGAAATAACCAAATGGGCAACAATGCTGACCATGCACCTAGATAAACAGCAGCAGAGACTTTGCCGTTTGCCACTTTGTGAACGTCAATATAGGCTTTCACACAAGCGACTAACAGTGAGTGTTGTAATAACATGACCAATAAACCTGGAAAAACAATTGCAGCGAAGCTCGGGCCTGGATTGAATAGAGGTTCTGTTATTCCTTTAATGGGTGTTAATAATGTACTAGCCTGTTGATCAGTGAACCCTGCATTTCTTAGCCGTTGGATATTATACTCGTTTAACAGTTGAAGATAAGCGGAGGAAATTTCTTGCTGTATTTGTCCACTAGCAAGTCGATTAGTACCATCACCATAAACCGGTACGGTAATATTTTTACCATTTAGTAAACTTTTCTCAAAATCGATAGGAATAAGAATAATGGCAAACAATTTTCGTTCTCGCATATCAGCTCTGGCGCTGGCCAAATTATCATAACTGTGTAATTTTATTTTCGGTATTGTATTTAATCGGTCCATTAGTAAGCGACTAGCAGCGCTATGATCTTGATTAATAATCGCTACCGGCAAACCCCACAATACTGGCCGAATGTAAACCAAACTCATAATTGATAACGAAACCAACAACAATAACCACATAGGCTTTGCCAACATGCCAAGTAATACCCGATAAAAGGTTATCAAATATTGCTTTATCAAAATGCCTCCTGCACTCTTAGCCTTGTTAACAGGCGATTACGAATCAAAAAAGCGCAAATAACTGGATAAAGGAGCAATGTTAAACAGACTTGTATGACACGTAGCAAAGAAACTTCTCGTAGAAGAATATCAAACATCACATTTAATGCATGGGTAAGCGGTTGAATATTTGCAACGATCTGCGCGGGCCAAGCCGTTGCCATTATTGGCATGGCAAAACCGGAAAAAGCCAATGCAATACTGACTAACATGCCGATCAAACTATAAGCAGTAAAAATACTTTTGGTAAAAACAAACAGCAGCATACCGATACTTTGAGCAGCCGTTACATAAAAAAAGCCTACCAAAAAAAGGTAAAATGGGTTACCGGCAACCCTGGCGTCGAAGAAAAAAGAGAGTGCAGCAATTTCAATTAATAATAAGGTGGTAAAAAAAAGGGTGTAAGGCGCCAATTTGCCTAATAACGCACTGATAAATGTTTTGTGGGTTAATAATGCCGTTCCCCGCGACATAACATAGATAGTACAAGTGATAACAAACAGTTGTAACATATGGATGGTAGCGGCAAATTGCTGATAATAGATATAGTTTCCACTAGGATTAAACAAACTATCATAAGATAGCGTCACTCTGGCTAGGGGAGGTATATTACGCCCCATTGAAGAGGCTAATATCGGACGATATTTTGCATTCAGTTCAGCGATTACCCCTCTAAAATCTTGAATGGCATAACTACCAGAAGCATAAAATAAGGCATTATAATACATTCTGACTGTCGGTTGCCGACCTGTAAGAACATCCTTTTCAAAATGATAAGGAATGTAGAGTAAAGCATAATCTTTAGCGCTGCCTAAACGTAATAACGAAGTATTAAGTGTGCCATCAATCGCTTTAATATCAGCATGTGGCGCTGCATTTAAATGACGAATTAACTTTTTTGACAATAGACTATGGTCATGATCAACGACTGAAACTGGAAGATTTAACAAGGTTCCTTCAGAAAAGTTAGCGCTTACTAATATAAATAGCAGTAATGGGAATATCCAACTTAGCCAATGTAGGATCGGGCTACGAATAGCAATCTGGATTTCTTGATTAAAAGCAAACCTAAAATTAGGCCATATCGCTTTTATGGTCATAAAAACACCTATTTATCCCAAGCCCATAGAGCGCTCATTCCAGGACGCAACCCTTCAACAGCCTCTAGTGGATAAAGGCGTACTTCAAATGTTCTTAAATCAAAATCTCCTGTTGCTCGTGTTGCACGTTTAGTTGCATAGTCTCCCATCGGGGCAATATAGCGTACCTCCGCTGTAATAATTTTGTCTTGCAAAGCAGGAACACGTATCGATACCTTATCGCCTTTACGAACATAAGCCATAATATCTTCGCGTAAATTATAGATAAAGTAGGCCTGCGGTAAACGAACAAGTGTTAGCAATGGGCTATTGGCATTAAATAATTCACCAACTTCAGCCGGTATGGGGCCAACTTCACCATCAACCGGCGCTTTAACATGTAAATCATCTACTTGCACCTGTAACTCGATCATTTGTTGCTCGGTTTGTCGTAATGCAGCGGCATATTTATTCCGCAATTCAATACGATCACCATTTTTCGCTTCATCTAATTGCGCCTGAGCGCTATTTACCTGATGAAAAGCAACATCTTTAGCCCGACGTGCTTTATCTAATTCATTAGCCGAAACATAGCCTTTACCCGATAAATTATTCAATCTTATATATTCGTTATTTGCATTGGTATACTGAGATTGAGCCTGTTTTAATGCCGCTTGAACATTGCGAATGGTCTCTTCGCGAGTACCATTTAAGGATAAATCAAGTTGCGCTTTAGCTTGATCACGTACTGCGCTCAATGCCGCTAGTTGCGCTTGCAATTCCGGGCTTTCTAAGGTGATCAATAATTGGCCTTTTTTTACCATGTCACCGCGTTCAATATGATGCTCAATTACGCGTCCCCTTGCTTTATAGGTCACGATGACTTCAGGCGCATCCACTTCCCCTTGTAATAACAGGTGCTTATTTTGTGTATAAAGTAACACTGCAATCGCAACAACGATCAGCATGATTAGCACTAAAAATGATATTCTTCTTTTCATATTAACTTTAATATACCTTAACTATTTTACGTGCAACTATACTGTTTGCAATTAACAAACAATTTAGTATGCGCTTTTAAAATGTAAGTTGTTAATAAATTCGTGCGCTAAATAGCATTAAAACAGACGATATACCTTTACCACAGCACAATCTAATCTTTACCCTAGGCATATTTTGGCTGGTAACCATTCAATTTTAGTCCCGCTCATGCAGTTATGCGATACCATGAAATGTGTTTTTTACAGGATTAACTAGGTATGTTTTTGATTTATTACTATTATTACTCCAACAAATATGTGTTTTATTTAATTATTGCCTGGATACCGGAATCATTGATTTTAAAACACGATGCTAACTGTTTTGCCCGTAACAACAGAGCGAGCACCAAGAAGTAAGATGTAAAACAGATGCGGCGACCTGTGTTGGAGTACGGAACCACCGCTCACCACAGAAACTATGAGGTGTATAGTCACGATGGCCTAGAGGCAATTGTGGAGTAAAAACCCAAACAGCTAAAGATAAAGCGGCAAAATCCAGACACTATACAGTGGGTTATTCACCTAACCGCGGTAAACCCAACCCCAGTCCACAGATGGTAATTAGCGGTAACTGGCTGAATAAATTAGGGTTTACTGTCGGTAACCACTACACCCTCACCCGCCAGGCCGGACAACTTATTATCCAGCTGGCTGAGGGGGAGTGAGGGCGGTTAAGGGAGAGCCCAGTGTGCGTTGGGTCTCCTACCATTAATAAAAGTTATCATCTAATTGCCCTTCAGATTTTAATATATCTAAAAATCTTTTATAGGCAGTTTCATCTAGCTCAAGTAAATCATCTAATAATGACTCTTGGATTAAAGCCCAATGATACACACCAGAACCAGCCCCTTCATTTTGGAAGTAAACCAACTCACCATTCAGTGTTGGTTCAATTAAATTAACTTCTGACAAGTCATAAACAGATAATCCTCCATACCCTTTGGGTAAGCCAAGACATAGTGATTTATTATTTATCCAATAAATAGCAAACACATCAATAAATTCACCACTTGGTTCTTGTATTTTCATTTAACTTTATCCCTTATTGTATCTGCAACTTGTTTCGGATCTTGTTAAATCCTTTGAGATGTAATGATTTTCATATCATATGCTTTACCAGTAGTTGAATTGTACTGATAGTGTATAGTTATTGTTTGACCATCAGGAAGTCTATGTTTTGCCTCCATTTTTTGGAAACCTGCTGATGTTGGAAAACGAGGATCATTATTTAATCCAGGTAACTCTTTACCTTGCAATGGCTTGGATTGAACTGATTTCCAAAATGTTTGTTCATTTAGATCTCTCGGTACTGCTGTTTGCTGACCGGGTTTAGCCGTTGAGATTTTGTCTGCATTCTTAATCAACTGTTTATTATAAACAGAGTTAGCTTCCTTTTGACTGAGATCTTTTGCGTTTTTAGAGTTTCCACCTATTTTTTCTAAAGCTTTTTTCTCTGCTTCCACTTTAGAAGTATTGGTTTGTTTACCGGTTGTTCCCTTACCACCTTTTCCACTTCCTCCATTTATCATAGCCGGAAGTGTTGTTGCTATCATTTGTGCCGTTTCAGCATCGAACCCCATTGCTTCAAAACGCTTTGTCCAGCCATATTCAACAGTGATACCTTCCGCTTCCATGCCCAACATATAGGCTGCAGGTATATAATTACGAAACTCATCAGCCAACGATTTATCTTTTGCAAGGTTCTTAATCGTTGTATCAAAGGCTTCCCATTGCTCAACCAGGTAACCATATTTTTGCTGGCACTGTTCAGGTGATGTCGAACAAACAGCCTTGATTTCTTCCTGTTGACGAACATTGGTATCCACCATGTCTCGAATAACTTTCTGACATTCATCACCAACACAAGTCCTTGCTTTATGAGCAAAGTTTTCTAATTGATTGGTGCTTAAAAAGTTATTCTCAACCGACGCCTTCCCCGCCTGAGCTGAGTTTACTGCACTTTGGCTATCTCCTCCAATCGAACCGCCGGCAATAGCTGCCGATAGGCTGGCAAATGCGCTGACGGTCGATTTTTCGTCTTCTGTCAGTTGGCTAACCTGTTTCTTATACAGGGCGACCGACAACATACCAACCGCTTCCGCTGTCATTGCGCCCAGGGACTGGGCGCCTGCATTTTCATTTTTTGCCAACGCTAATGCAACGTTAGCAATTCCATGGGCGGCCAAACGACCGGCTTTGTTATCTTCTCCAATATGCTGGCCGATTTGATTGGCAATATAAGGGGCACTGGCATTCGCCACCGCTTGGCTCACATCACCATTGGCCAGGCCTTGAATTAAGGCGGTGCCCGCCTCCACGATGCGGCGGTTAGTGCCGCCGACACCCCAGCCTGAACTATTGATTGTTGCCTTGATCGCCTGCTCATGAAGGTAGTTATCAATTGCACTATCACTGACCGTTTTGCCTTGCTGTTCGAGCGCCTGTTTAGCCTCATTACGCTGCTCTTTTGTCGGCGGGCTGGTATTTTCATTCACCGCTTGCGTCGCCCGAATAGTGGCTTCCGTCACCGCGATATCGGTGATCTGCTGACCTAACTCTCATAGCAGCTGATTTCGTTCGATCCGTTTTTGCGCTTGCTGTTTGTCAAAAATCGGTTTCAGTTTTACATGCGCCTTGTCCACATCACGGCTTAAATCCGCCACTTCCTGTTGCTGCTTGTCCTGGTCACGAATAATGAGTTGGCCTTCCGACACCGCTGAGTGGGTGGTATTGCTCGCTTTGCCTTGGTTATTCATATTGGTCAGCAACGAACCCGCTGCATTGGTGACAAACTGCTCACCCAGCGTGGCACCACCTGAACTAAAGCCGCCACTTTAGCTATCCACCTTATATTCAGCGCGGTTTTTGCTAGCGCCAAAGCCCAATGTGCCGGTGTCGAGTTTATTTTTAGCCACCTCGGCCGTGCTGCCAATCACCGCACCATCCAATTGCGTGTGCTTGCCCACCCTAATAACAAAGCCGCCTTGACCGGCATTGATAGCGGTTTATTTATCAACCGATTGGTAATCACTGTGCAGCTCGCTTTTGTTGGCATACACATTCAGTGAGCCGCCGCCGCCCTGGCGAATACTCGCGCCCAGGCTTGAACGGGTCTGTTGGGCAGCATATTTATCGATAAGTTGTTGGCTAGTTAACCTCAGGTTACCACCAACATCCACTTTAACCGTTTCACCGCTCACTTGCGCACCGGTTAATTTAGTGTCCTGACCACTTTCAATCGTCAGCTGCTGGCCGGCATTGAGTTGACTATCAGTGAAAAACTGGCTATTTCCTTTTTCAAACCCTTGGCTTTTATTAGCCCCAACGTTAGCACTCCAACCGTCTGTGCCATAGCCAATACCCATCGACAGCCCTTGACTGGCGTTTTTACTATTTACTTTTTGCCGATTGCTGGCACTTTTCAGGTCGATATCATTTTTGGCCATCAGGCTAATGTTTTTATCCGCAGCCAACTGACTGCCTTCAACCATTAAGTGCCCTTGGCTGTTTTCTTTCCTACCCGTTGCCGTCAGTGTAAGATTGTCACCCGCACTTAAACGGCTACCCGACGCCGTGTTTTGCTCTGTTATGGTGGTGGATTGTGACGAGTGGCGACCATAAGACAGATTGATAGCCACAGCAGGCATTTTACCTTGTGCTGCCGCCAGGCGAGCCGCTTGTCCGGCCTGAATGCCTTGTAACCCTGCTTTCATCGCTTTAAGGGCAGCCAGTTGGCTATCCTCTTCCTGTTTAGCCGATTTTGCCGTGCGCACCATGCTATCAAGGGCACTGCCAGTTGTCCCCCCCAATGAAAGTGTTAAACCACTGGCTTGAGTAGTTAGCCGGCTGATATCGGTGCGGCTATTTTCTGCCGCAGTGATAGTTACATCGCTGCCGGTGACAGTGATATCTTTTGCTGCCATCAGTTCACTGCCTGCAATCGTCCCTTGCGCGCCCGCAGTTAAGCTTACATTACCGGCCATACTGCCTATCACGCTGCCTTTTTTCTGCGTGCTATCCGTATCGTGAGTGATTTTTTGCCGGTTTGCGCCTAAAGTAAAACCCATCCCCCCAGTGCTCATTAAACCTGAGTTGTGGGTTTTCGATATATCGGTTTCATGCAACGTTTCATCTGACGTGCTCACATTGAGTTGAGCACCCGCCTTTAGCGTGACGCTGTTGGTGCCAAATAGATTGCTAGCATGAATATTTATCTCATTGCCCGCCGTCGCATTGATAGAATGACCACTAAAACGGCTACTAATGGCGCGGCGTTCAGTCAGTTGATGGTGCTTTTCGGTGGTGGTGCTCGATAAAAATCCTTTATCGGTATGTTTACTGTGCTTGGCATAGTCGCTGCTTGCAATACCTGAGGTGATATGGATATCGCGCCCGATATTGAAAGAGAGCGCTCCACCGCTCGATAGATTGGCAGCACGTGCTGATAAATCCTGCCCGGCCGATAAGGCTAAATCGCCTTGCGTTTGGATATGGGTGCCAATTTCCGTGGCGTTTTCACCCCGGTAATAGTTGTTGGAATTGCGCGTATAATCGAAAGCTGAACGCACATTACGGGTAGCTAACTGAATATTTTGCCCGGCCTGAATATCCGTTTTGCCATCCGCGCCCAAATTAGCAATTTGGCTGGCAGTCAGCTTGATGTCCTGGCGGGCTTTTAACGTCAGCTGACCATTATCACCCGTTACATAAATACTGGCTGGGCGATCTAACCATGACGATTGGCCATCGCCAAGCTGCGCTGTTTCACTACGAATATCACCGCCGGCAGCTAATGAAACGCGGTCTGCGGCGCCAATTTGGCCGCCCAGGTTGTGAATATCTTTCAATGCCTTAAGCTGAACTGTTTTAGCCTGCATACGCCCACTGTGATGGATAGTTTCACTTTGCAGATCAGTCAATTGACGACTAGCAATTTCACCACTATTTAGCAGCTTAGCGGTGATATCGGCAGAAACATTGCCTCCTGACAGCAGTGCTCCATTGCCATTTAAATCCCCCTGGCGAGCGCGCACATACAGCTGTGGAACACTGACCTTCTCAATACGTCCATCTGGCAACAGCACCTCTTTATTAACCATCCACACCATGTCACTGGTGAGATTAGCCATTTGCGCTGACGATAAGACAATACCCGGTGTCAAATTATACTGCTTACCATAAGTCACCCCGCTGGTCAGGAGCGCTCGGTATTGCTGTTCATCACTTTGGTAGTTAGCCAGTCGCCGTTGACCGGTAAGTTCCATCAGTTGCTCGCGCACTAAACGCTGCTCATAATAACCATCGGCTAACCGCTTATGCAGCTGCGAGTGAGTAACAACCTCGATACTCGATAACCATTTTTTATGGTGGGTAAAACGGGGATCAGTTTCAATCAGATATTGGCTGTCGCTATCGGGTGTCAGCTTAAACAGGCTGTTATCTGGCAGTTTTATATTTGGCTCTATGGTTTTGATCACACTAGCCAAAATCGTTGGTGATGAGTCAACGGATTTATCAGTAGTAAAATCAACTTTGCTGCTGATTGCTGGCAACTGAATGACGGCTGTCTGCTGAGCCGGCAGATCCAACGGTCTGTTTGGCTGATCTTTTAAGGCTTGCTGAGCAATATTAGCAACAAAATGCGGCGGCAGATCGGCATCAGCAGTCGCATCTGTTTGTTCAGTCAGTTTATTTACCTTAACGGCATCTAGCTGGGGCTTGTTAATCTCTCCGGCCTGTTCCGTCACTTCAATTAGATTGAATGATAAACTTTGTTCGCTATTGACACCTTGATATTGAGAGCGATTACTGCGCGTTTTCCATTTACCGCCACCTTTATAACGATAGATAGTATCACCCTTTTCAGCGATGCGAAGCACACCCTGTGTTTCTTGGTTATTGAGTTCTTCACCGGTTAAAATCAAATTTTGCCCAGCCACTACTCGTGAATTTTCATTGTTAAGTTGCTGGCCATCCACGGTGAGATGCTTGCCACTTGTGATCAACGCAGGATCACGGTTAATAAGCTGCGTTTTATCAGTGATACGCTGATAGTCATATTCATAGAAATACTTGGTCCAGTTACCATTTTCAAACATGCGCCAGCGGTTAGAACTTTCATAATCAATCCCCACATCTGGGTTTAATGTGCCATCATCATTAATAGCATGACGAGTTTGATTACCATTACGTGGCGCAATTTTGTAACGTCGGCCATTACCAAAATCAAACCAATTAAAATGTTCACGACTCACTTCAAGCGGTTGATCAGAAAATTGTAAATGGATATCTTTATTTTCCAGCCGCTCAGTGGCTAATATCAGATCACCGGCGGCTTCAATATTAGCACTGTGGTTTTTGACACTCTGCGCGCGGCCGGTAGCCTGCAGTTGGTCATCTAATGCCTGGCCAATCACCAGATCACCATCGCTATAAATCAGCGCATGGTCGCGGTTTAATAAGTCAACAACCGCAATATTGACTGCATTGCGTCCGGCAATGACAGCAGATTTGTCTGCCTGTTTATCATTAATCAGGCGCGAAACAGCAAGCGCGAGCAAATCACCGTAAATTCTACCGCTGCCGATGTTATCGAGGGATTGGGCGCTGATATGGATTAATCCACCATTAATTAAGCCGCTATTACGCATATTGCCACTCACGCTAATATGGCTCTTTTGCCCATTGATTTCGCCTGACAGGTTATTAATCACCATTGGGCTGGTAAGCAGTAAATCACCTAAGCTGGATAATAAGCCATGGTTGCTAAAACCTTGTTTAAAGTTGGCCACCAGGCGCTCACCGGCTTGAATATAGCCTTGATTTTCAAACCATTGACTTAGGGAAAGGGATAACTCTTTTTGCGCGCTAAGCTTACCCGCGCCGGCTAATTGGTTAGCGATGATGGTTGCCGAGCCATCACTCACCATGACGCCTCGCTGATTGGCTAAGCGCAATTTTTGACCCTTGCCATCATCACTGATATTCAGTTGGCTACCGACCGATAGCATGCCTTGGCTATTGTCCAGCTGTTGGCGGATAATAGCATCTAGCGTTTGAGCAGCACGCACTACACCATCTTGGTTATGCAAACTATCGCTATCGAGTGATATTTGCTGGCCTTCGATCCCTTTGCCCGCCTGGGCTGTGGCTAGGTTAGTTATTTTTTGACTGCTGATAAGCAATTTTTTATTCGCTTTGAGCCAACCCTGGCTATTATCAATCTGCGTTTGTGCCCATAACGCCACATGATTAAGCCCCTGGATCACCCCTTGAATGTTGTTTATCGCTTGCCCATGAATAGTTAAATCTGCAGCAGATAAGATTTGGCCTTGCTGGTTGTCGATATTCTGCTTGATGGATAGCGCTGTATTTTGCTGTGACTTGAGCAGCCCTTGGCTATTATTTAGCGCTAACCCGTTTATATTCATTATTGATTGGCTCAACAGGGTGCCGTTTTGGTTATCAATACGCAGTGCATCAATTTTCAGTCCCTCCTTGCCCTGAGTAATTGCCTGTGAATTGATAAAATCACCCAATTGCAATTCAACCTGTCCTTTCCCCTCCAGAATGCCTTTTTGGTTCAATAGCGGTTGTTGTTGCGTATCGATTGAAAATGCATTGGCAGAAAAGATTTGCCCCTGTTGGTTATCAAGCAGTAAGGTAATTAACTTCGTGGTCTGTGCGCCTTGGATCTGTCCATGCTGATTGCTCAATTTGCCACTTTCGAGCGATAAACTACCACCACTTAAGATCCCGCCGGTTGCCTGGCTATGGTTATTATTAATTAGTTGTCCGTGACTATTAAGCCGCAATTTTTTAGCCGCTTGTATTCGCCCTTGTACATTTTGGAGCTCACCGATTTTGGCATCCAAGGTATTGTCGGCGATAATTTCTCCCTGGCGATTATCAACCCGCTTTTGCTGCGTATCTAACGCGATGTCATGAGCCTGAATATGTCCTTGATAATTGATTAATTCGCCGATCTTTAAGGCTAGTCGTTGGCTGGCAAAGATACCTTGCTCATTTGTTTTAGCCAGATTGGTTAAGGAATGCCCATGGGTATCAAGAGTGATTAATTGCCCTTTAATAGTACCTTGACTGTTGTCAAACTGGGTCGTGTTCAGCTTGATGTCTGACTGACTAGTCACCAGACCTTGGCGGTTATCTAACCCTTGACTGTCTATATTCAGCCGTTGCCGGGCAAAAATGCGGCCTTGTTGGTTTTTCAACACGCCACTATAAATAGATAAGCTGCCTTGGGCATCAATACCTTGCTGATCACCCGTTTGGCTATTGCTCAGTTGCTGACCGTGGGTATCAATCAGCATGTTACTGCCTGACTGAATAACACCTCGCTGATTTGCAAGCTTACCCGAGTGTAAGGTGAGTTTTTGCAGAGCATGCAACGTGCCTTCACTATTATCAAGCTGTTGTTGATGAGTATTAATATCAATGTTGGTTGCTTGTAGATGCCCCTGGTGGTTGAACAGTGCTTGATTACTCATCATCAATAACTGTTCAGCAGTAATCAAACCAGCCTGGTTATTGATATCCTCATTAATGATAAGCTGCAAGTCCTCACGCTTAGTGATCAATTTACCTTGCAGGTTATCCAGCTGTTTGGCTTTAATCACAAATGAACCATTAGCACTGATATCCCCAGCACGATTGGTCAACTGCTGAGCAACCTGAATTAAACCTTGCTGTTCGCCCAGTTGGGTTAAGCTCGCTCGGTTATGGTTCAGGCTATTGACTATAAATTGGATATTATCAGCCTGAGTATTCGCTTCGGTCAGATCAACCTCTGTAGCAGTTAACCGCAGCTGCCCGCTGGATGAAATTTTACTACGCCGTCCTTGCAGTACCTGAGTCTGAATTAGCATGTCTGCTTGTTTGCTAATTAATTTTCCATCATCGTGAGTCAGCGCCAGGGTATTTAAAAAAACATTTTTTTCACCAATCAAGCTGCCTTGGCGATTATCAATACTTTGTCGAGCAACCACGCTTAATGCAGCCGTTTTTGCAGCAATGATTGTCCCTTGCTGGTTTTCAAGTTTATTAATATTAAGCGTTAGATCACCTTGGCTGCTGATATTGCCTGATTGATTATTTAAGGTTTGGCTCAGTGTGATCTGTCCTGTTTCTGCACCTGTTTGCCGCATCTTCCCAGCTTGATGTGACAGGTTTTGCCCTTGAATAGCAATATTTTTAGCTTGCGTTATTGCTTGATCGAGGTTAATTGATTGGCCGTTTAATTTTAGTGCGCCATTCGTTTGGAGCTCACCCTGTTGGCCGGTAAGCAGGTTGGCTTTAATGTGAGTAGCATCCTTGCCAGTAGCAATTAGGTGGCCATGCTGGTTATTCAGTATTTGGCTATCAATATCCAACTTACTAGCACGGATCAACAGACGACCCGATTGATTATTCAGTTCATTAACTACTATATTGGTGTCGCCTGCCAGACTGATTTCCCCCTGCTGGTTGTGCAAGGTACGGGTGTGCCACCGATTATCAAATCTGCGTTGTTGAATTAATTTACCTTGTCGGTTGTTGATAAACTCAGGGCTAATTAACACTATTTGCTTGGCAACAAGCTGACCTTTTTGATTATCAAGCCCTTTTTTCGCCGTCAATAGCGCTTTATTATCAACCAAAATATTGGCTTGTTTTGTGTCAATATTTGCTTCGGTTGCAGTCAATATCATTGCTTTCGCTTTGATAGCGGAGCCAGATAAATCAACTGAGCTGCCAGTCAGCACAATATTTTGTTTAGCAACGATAGTACCTTGTAGTGCAACTGTTTTTGGGCCTTTAACCATCAGTGAGCCCGCGGTGGTTAATTTCCCTTTGCTATCCACACCGGCAGCAACGAATGTGCCATAATCGCTGTTGATCCACTCAGCATGGGCAACAATATTTTCACCCGCGACGATTTGGCCTTTCTCTATGTTGTTAATCGCATTTTTAGCGGTTAAATTAATATGTTGCTCAGCCATTAGTGTGCCGCCGTTAGCAACAATTTGCTGGCTTTTGATCGCTAAATGTTGGTTGCCGATGATAGCCCCCACATTAGTAATTTTACCATCAGCAGATAAGGAAATATCGCCCGCCTGAGCAGCAATATGGCCGGCATTACGCACTCCAACGCCATGCTCTGTGCCGCGCATGGTTATCTGGTTAGCATACATACCCCCGAGTGCGGAGACATCGAGAGCAAATTTAGGTCGTTCATCCTGCGCTGAATGATCGGTTTTAAGGATCGTTTTGCCATCAGCAGCGAGCTGATTTTTACCTGTGGTGATCACCAGATCTTTAGCGTGTAATTTGGCATTAATTTTTACTGAGCGAGCAATTAAGGCGGTGTAGTTAATATCATTGCCGTTATAACCTTTTCCAGCAATATTTATATTGCCTTTATCAACTGCGAAACCTTTAACTTTGCCATTTTCTATCAGAGTCTTACCCGCTGATAGTAAGGATTGGTCGGCGTTGATAAAACCACAGCCATTACAGGTAATCCCTGCCGGGTTAGCAATAATGACATCCGCTTTTTTACCCGCAACTTCAATAAAACCATTGAGCTGGCTTGGATCACGGCTATTGACTTCATTCAAGATGATTTTAGCTTGCCCTTTTGCCAACCAATCATTACCTTGAATGATGCCAGCAAGCTGAGTATTCACATTGGTACTGCTGTTATTGAGGATCGCACCTTTATGGTCAACATCAAATTGACGGTATTGGTTGCGTGAAACGCCATCACGGTTGGGTGTCTGGATGTTGATTTGCGGTAAGCCATTTTGGCTGTTGACAATCGTTGGCTGCTGGTTATCCGGTGCATTACCATCTGCTTGAATAGTAGAGGATTGCACATTAAAACTCACCATGCCGAAAGTTAACCATAATGAGGTGGTGATGGATTTAATGACCCAACGCAGACGGCTACTTGTGGCTTTTTCGATGGAATTTTCTGTTTGGTTTACCGGATCGGTACGGTGACCAGTGATAATGTCAGCAACGACCATCACCATTTGGCGCGCGACATTAAAAATTAAACGATAAAATAATTTATTCATCCTAATTAGCCTTAGTAATTCCAGTTTACAGAGAAAGCCAATGTCGCCGGATCGGTTTTAAATCCATCCGGTTTAGAAAATGGTATACCAACAGAGAAGTCATAGCTCAAATTGGCAGGGCTTATCGCGCCACGCAAACCGATAACGCCTCCTGCAAGGTGTGTACCGAGGTTGAGATCAACCCCTTTTCCTCCAATTTCACCATAATCAGCTCCTAGATAGAGCTCCTGATCCGGTATTGGTCTTACCCAAGACAGGCTGTTACGTATTGTCCAACCCCTATCCGCACTCAACGTGCGCTCACCATCAAAACCGCGAACTGTCCAGCGGTTACCGATGTTAAACTGGTCTTGTGGGGTGAGTGGGGTGTAACTAATTTGGCGTAAATATTGGCTGTCAAAGCGCAAGGAGTGGCGGGCAAGCTTAAAGGGGACACTGGCTGACGCTGAAAATTGCATGACTTTAGCGAGTGCCGTTGCATAATCCTTTGAATCACGCTCACGAGACTCTTCAAACGCCGGCATGGCGCCAAACCAGCGTATGCCATGTTGATAGTTCACACTCGCCGTTAATGTCGCTTGCCCAACATATTGCTGATGATTAAATGCCAATTTCCACCAAGTCGTCCGGCGTTTTTTGTTTTTCAATTTCGGTATCATAAATCAAGTTACGCGTTTCGCGTAAATTCACATCATACGTCACTGTCGTTTTGGCAGTGGCATCGCGATAGAGCACATTGCTTAATTGCAGGCTGAGGCTTTTGCTTTTACCCCGATATTGAATATCATCACTGGATCCGGCAATTGTTTGGGTATATTTATAGTCACTCACGGTGGTGGCAAACTGCCAATAACCAAATGGTAGCGAGTAATGAGCGCTGTAGTTAGTGCTGTCTTTACTGCTCGAAAAGCTTAAATCACGCGTTGCCGCAATATAGAAAAGATCACTTAGCGATGTTGGATTATTGAGCGCCAACATCACACCAGCCTGGTGTTTGCCCGTGCTTTTTGCCCCCGTGTTATCCATCCATGCACTGGCATGCCAGAAACGTGATTGCTGACGCCTGATGACAATTTGAGTTTCTCCAGGCCCATCGCCCGGCACCATTTCCAGTGTAGCTTGTACGGTCGATAGACGTTGCAAGTTTTCTAAACCTTGCTCCATGTCACGTAAATCCAATAAATTACCTCGACGGGCAGGCATCGCCGTATATAAGTTGGTGTATTTTGATGAGTCTTCTGTCAATAGAATCTTTTGTACTTTCCCTGGCATCACCACCAGTTTCAATACACCAGAGGATAAATCTTGTTCTGTCACCAGTACCCGAGTGGTTATCCAACCATGGCTGATTAAGCGATTTTGGATATTAGTGACAAGTAAATTAATACCCTTCACGCCGAGACAATGGCCGATAGCTTGATCCGCTAAACGTTGCACGGGAACCCAATGCGGTAACGCCGCTTGCCCTGTCACGCTGACTTGTTCAAGCCTGAAGCACGGTTTTTCATCTGGAAACAGTAATGTGGTTTTAACCATCGGCACAGACAAATGTAGATCCGGTGCCCTGGCTGCCAATTGCTGTTGTTGAGCTTGTTGCTGCTGCGCCTGCTGTTGCAACAACCTATCTGCATTCTCAGGCTTTAGGTGTGAAGCTGACGCGGCGAAAGGGGGTAAAACAACGAGAGAAAAAAGGCGATATTTCAATAAATTCCGTTTCATAGCTTCCTATATTCGCTTTATTCAATTGTAACGTTATTTTTAACATCCTGTTAAGTTGATAAGAATAATATAACGAAATAATATTTATCAATAGATGATATTTAATTTCATCTATAAAGATAAAATTGACATCTTTTAGCATAAGTCTCTTAATACCCTTTACCATTGTAACGCTTTGCGTTAACGACGCCCTGATAAGCATTTGTTCAGAAAACGGAATTTAAAACATGCTAACGCCTTTGCCTGGTAAGTGGCTGCTTTGTCAATTACCTTGCAATCGTCGGGGGATATACATGAAAAGTCGGGCTATCGCTGCTGCTGTTTTTTGACCACGACACTTTTGCTGAAAATGGTCAGGCAAAATTAGTATTATGTAATGGTCAACCTATTCCGATCAGTCGTTGCTATCTAAAAAGCCTTTAAAGAGGGATTAGAATTATGTTGATTTGGTTGATGTCGTTTTAATAAACAAAAAAGCTGAATTCAATTGAATTCAGCTTTTGGCGTCACATAAGATATTAATCTTATTACATTAGATATTGTGATTACTACGACGACGTAATCCAGCGTTATTATGTCCTTCATTACGTCCACGGAACTGTTCACGCTCACTACGACGTTCGTTACCAAAGCGACGTCCTCGCTCACGTAATTCACCACCATTGCGTTGTCCATTACCACGACGTTCAAATGGTTGTGCTTCACCTAACAATTGCATTTGCATTGGCTTATTCAAAATACGTGTACGTGTCAAATGATTAAGTAGTTCATTTGGCATTCCTTTTGGTAACTCAATCGTTGAGTGCGAGGCAAACAACTTAATATTACCAATATAACGACTACTAATATCCGCTTCGTTAGCAATTGCACCGACAATGTGGCGAACTTCTACGCCATCATCACGACCAACTTCAATACGGTACAATTCCATATCACCAACATCACGACGCTCCCGACGCGGACTACGCTCCGAAGTACCATTACTATTACTGCGACGACGCTCATCACGCGAATTAAATTCACGTTTTGCGCGACGCACAGGATCAGGTGGCAATATTAACGGCCGATCCCCTTGCGCCATTTTTAATAGCGCAGAAGCTAAAGTTTCCATATCCAGTTCATCATTAGCAACTAATTTAGTCAGTAACGCTCGATATTTCTCTAAATCACCACTTTCTAGTTGCTTTTGAATATTTTCAGCAAATTTAGCTTGGCGACGTTCACTTAAAACCGCCGCACTGGGTAACTCAACTTCGGTAATTGGCTGCTTCATGGTACGTTCTATATTACGTAATAGTCGACGTTCACGATTATCCACAAACAAAATAGCGCGCCCAGCTCGACCTGCCCGACCAGTACGACCAATTCGATGCACATAAGACTCAGCATCCATTGGTATGTCATAATTGACAACTAAACTAATACGTTCAACATCTAGACCACGTGCTGCAACATCAGTGGCAATTAATATATCAAGGCGACCATCTTTTAAACGCTCTAATGTTTGCTCACGTAGCGCTTGATTCATATCGCCATTTAGCGCTGAACTGTTATAGCCACTACGTTCAAGCGCTTCAGCAACCTCTAATGTGGCATTTTTAGTGCGCACAAAAATAATTGCCGCATCAAAATCTTCTGCTTCCAAAAAACGAACCAATGCTTCATTTTTACGCATACCATAGACAGACCAGTAACTTTGGGTAATGTCTGGGCGCGTCGTCACACTGGATTGAATGCTGATCTCTTTTGGAGATTTCATAAAGCGACGGGTAATACGACGGATCGCTTCCGGCATGGTGGCAGAAAACAGCGCCGTTTGATGCTCGCTTGGGATCTGGCTCATGATATTTTCAACGTCTTCAATGAACCCCATACGTAACATTTCATCCGCTTCATCAAGAACCAAACCACGTAAATGGGATAAATTTAATGTCCCTCTTTTCAAGTGATCTAATAAGCGACCTGGTGTTCCCACTACAATTTGTGGGCCTTGTCTTAGTGCGCGTAACTGCGAATCGTAACGCTGCCCACCATAGAGTGCGACCACATTGACTGAACGCATGTGTTTGGAAAATTCACCCATGGCTTCCGCAACTTGTACGGCTAACTCCCGCGTTGGTGCCAACACTAAGATTTGTGGGGCTTTCAATGTGATATCTATATTATGTAAGAGCGGTAAACTAAAAGCTGCTGTTTTACCACTACCGGTTTGTGCCATACCTAATACGTCACACCCATCTAATAAATAGGGGATACATTGCTGCTGGATTGGCGATGGTTTTTCATAACCAAGGTCATTTAGTGCAGAAAGAATTGGTGTTGATAAACCTAAATCAGCAAAAGAGATTTCAGTCTCATTAGTCATGTAAAAGTGCCTCATTCATTATGGCGGCCAGTTTACATAACTCTGCGAAAAAAATTTCGGTCATTTTCATTTAAAATGTGAACTGGCTCAAATTATGTTATTAAACGAACAACAAGCCCTCATCACAATCGATGAAGACTTAAAAAAAGCAGTGATGATATGTTCGTCGCTACTGTTAGCCTGATTCTGAAAGGTCGTCTTGTGCCTGACCTAACAAAGCCAGTTCCAACAGAGCATAGCGGTGCTCAACAAAGCTATGTGCATTGCTAGCTACCGTAAGCTTGAATAACGCTATAGCGCTATCATTATCCCCCAGACTTAGGTAATGTTTACCTAAATAGAAGTTAGTTTCACTAAGATGCTCAGCGAGCGAAGTGTTATCTGTTGAATTCTCTTTTAGACGAACCATCAATGTTTTTTCACTGATTTTGCCTAAATAGAATTCAACTACATTCCAGCCCCATTGCCCTTTTTCCGCTTGGTTATAACGAGATAACAAATTGGCTAATGCCATTTTTGGTTCTATCTCTTTCTCCACTAAATAAAGCCATAAGCTGCGGAAAGGATCATTTGGATCTTGTCGATAATACGCCAGCAGATCACCCTGCGCCAATCGATATCTTCCACCATAATAGAGTGCAATACCTCGATTCATGCGCGCGAAATTGTAAGTTGGATCAAGCTCTAAAACAGAATCAAACGCTTCATAGGCAGCATCAAAATTGCCTGCCTGTGTAAAATATATTCCAAGGAAATTAAAAACTTCCGGAATATCAGGACGTATAGCTAGCGCCATAGTAAAATCATTGCGCGCTAACGCCCTTAATCCGAGACTATCATACAATACACCGCGTTCATATAAAAGCTGTGCGTATTCATCATCGGATAATGACCGGCTTGCAAGGATCTGCTCCATACGAGCCAATATTACTTCTTGTTGCAATGTGGGTTGCAACGGGATAGCAAAGACTTCATTTTTACGCCAGTTTCCGCTGCTACAACCGACAATAAAAACAATAGCAGCAGTATAGAGCCAGCGCAGAAAAGAATTCATTACCTTCTCCCAAAGACAGAAACTAATCAATATATCCCGTCAATCCCCACAATTACCGGAGACTCAGTTAGCAAAAAACTGAGTAGGTGCTCTTTTTACAGGACACCGAGCCTTACGTCAAATTATTCTGCAGAAATTTGTGTTTCTGTTTCAGTCGGCTTTTCAGTAGAAACCGCCTCTTTAATACTAAGGCGAATACGACCCTGCCGATCAATTTCCAGTACTTTAACCGGTACTTCCTGACCTAACTGTAAGTAATCAGTAACTTTTTCAACACGTTTTTCTGCTATCTGAGAGATATGCACCAATCCTTCTTTGCCACCACCAATGGCAACAAAAGCACCAAAGTCAACAATACGTGTGACTTTGCCCTGATAGACACGACCAACTTCAACTTCTGCGGTAATATCTTCAATACGGCGAATAGCCGCTTCTGCTTTAGAACTATCAGTTGCCGCAATTTTTACCGTACCATCATCATCAATTTCAATCGTAGTACCGGTCTCTTCAGTTAATGCTCTAATGACAGAACCACCTTTTCCTATCACATCTTTAATCTTATCAGGATTAATGTGGATGGTATGAATTCGTGGAGCAAACTCAGAAATTTCCTCACGGGGACGATTAATCGCTTCTTCCATAACCGTTAAAATGTGTAAACGAGCCCCTTTTGCCTGATTTAATGCAACTTGCATAATCTCACGCGTAATGCCCTCAATTTTGATGTCCATTTGCAGAGCACTAATACCTTCACGGCTACCTGCGACTTTAAAATCCATATCGCCTAAATGATCTTCATCACCTAAGATATCGGAAAGCACAACATAATCATCGTTTTCTTTCACCAATCCCATGGCAATACCAGCCACTGCAGCTTTAATTGGAACACCGGCATCCATCAATGCTAGTGATGCCCCACAAACGGAAGCCATAGAAGAAGAGCCATTAGATTCGGTAATTTCAGACACCACACGTACAGTATAGGGAAACTCTGATTGGTTCGGCATAACCGCCAATACACCACGCTTAGCCAAACGCCCATGGCCAATTTCACGACGTTTTGGCGAACCGACCATGCCCGTTTCTCCCACTGAATAAGGAGGAAAATTATAATGGAATAAGAAACGATCGGTATATTCACCCATAAGTTCATCAATAACTTGCGCATCACGCTCAGTACCGAGCGTAGCCGTGACCAATGCCTGAGTTTCTCCGCGCGTAAATAACGCTGAACCATGGGTACGAGGTAATACGCCAGTACGTACATCAAGAGCACGTACCATGTCTTTTTCTCGACCATCAATCCGCGGTTCGCCTTTTAACACCCGAGTACGGACAACTTTTTTCTCTAAACCGGAGAGAATGTCGTTTATTTCAGCAACATCTATAGATTCATTTTCTGCCAAAAGTGTATTAGCAACATCTTCTTTGATCGCATCAACGTTAGTGTAACGTTCTAGTTTTTCAGTAATACGATAAGCATCACCCAACCGCTGTTCAGCTAATTCAGCAATACGGCGATGTAATTCTTCATTAATCGCTTCTGGCTGCCAATCCCATTTTTCTTTACCCGTTTCGGCCGCCAAGGCATTGATATTCTCAATCACGATTTGTTGCTGTTCGTGACCAAAAACCACCGCACCTAGCATCTGCTCTTCCGTCAATAAATCAGCTTCAGACTCTACCATTAGTACCGCACTCGACGTGCCGGCTACCACTAAATCTAAGCGACTGCTTTTCAATTCATCAACGGTGGGATTTAAAACATATTGGTCATCAATATAACCAACGCGCGCTGCACCAATTGGACCATTAAATGGAATACCTGAAATAGATAAAGCAGCAGATGCGCCAATCATAGCAACAATATCTGGATTCACTTGTGGATTAATGGAGACAACCGTAGCAATAATTTGTATCTCATTGACAAATCCCTCTGGAAACAAGGGACGAAGTGGACGATCAATCAGTCGGGCAATCAGTGTTTCACCTTCACCAGGACGACCTTCGCGACGAAAAAAACTACCGGGAATTCGACCGGCAGCATAAGATCGTTCCTGATAGTTAACGGTCAGTGGAAAGAAATCCTGCCCTTCTTTCACTTTTTTCTGTCCAACAACAGTGACAAATACGGCTGTATCATCCATATTAACCATAACCGCAGCAGTCGCTTGACGCGCCATCATACCCGTTTCAATTGTGACGGTATGCTGGCCATATTGAAATTTACGAACAATAGGATTAAGCAAAATAATACCCTTTTAATAGCTGTTTATTTATATAACAACACCAATATTTCCCTTCTTGCTACATCCTCACGACTAATGACAATACTGAATATTTTTAATCATCTTGTGAATATCAGCATTCTCATTAGCCGCGCGAACCGGTTGTAGCTAAAGAAGCTCACTTTATTTAGAAATAAATTGGCAAAAATCTATTTCCTAAAATTATTTTGTAAGTGTAAACCAATTCTAAAATTTTTTACGCTTTCTAGCAGAAAAGGGGCCTCTGGCCCCTTTTCTTTTGAAACCAACTAATCAGCGACGTAATCCTAAGCGCTCAATAAGTCCGGTATAACGAGCAACATCTTTACGCTTCAGATAGTTCAATTGCTTACGACGCTGAGCAACCATTCGCAACAGGCCTCGACGGCTATGGTGATCTTTCTTATGCTCTGCAAAGTGATCTTGCAAATGATTGATTTGTGCAGTCAATAGAGCAACTTGAACTTCACTAGAACCCGTATCATTTTTATCACGACCATAGTCCGCAATAATTTGCGCTTTTGCTTCAGTACTTAGAGACATAAAATAACTCCAGATTTTTCATTAAACATAAGGAAAGCCGATCTCTAATTCAGCCTTCCCGAACAAATGCTCACCTATTTTACGCTTCAATCAATCATAACGCAAGATAACATCTAAATCCTAGCAGACACTTTCCACGACTAAACGACGAGGCGCGATCCTATTTTGTTCATCGATCTCAGCAATACCAATAAATTTATGGATATTACCTTCTGTTACTCGAACTTTATTACCTTCGGGAAGCTGATGATTAGCAACAACCGCTTGCCCTTGTTTAAAATAGGTTGCAACAAGCGATGAAATATTGACTACCGGAAAATGACTAACCGCTGTATCGATAGGTAGTAATAAAGGATCTAATTGTTCCTCCAGAGAAGTTGTTCCTAATTCCACTTGCTGCTTAAGCGTATATAATTGCTCTAACGTTACCATACGTTCACTAGGATAAGTAGCTACCTGTAAGCGCCTTAGATAAATCACATGAGCACCACAACCCAACAATTCACCTAAATCATCAATAATAGTCCGTATATAAGTCCCTTTTGAACAATGAATGGTTAATTCCAGTTCATTCTCTTGCCAGCGCTCAAATTGTAAATCATAAACAGTAATCGGGCGGCCTTGACGTTCAATAGTAATACCTTGACGGGCATATTCGTAAAGCGGTTTACCCTGATATTTAAGCGCAGAATACATAGACGGTACTTGGATTAAATTACCACGAAATTTATCTAATGCCTTATCAAGTTGCCGCTGGGTTATTTCGATCGGACGTTGACAAATTATTTTGCCATGCGCATCTGAAGTATCAGTACGCTGCCCTAAACGAGCAACAACACGATAGCGTTTATCCGAATCAAGTAAAAATTGTGAAAATTTTGTTGCCTCACCCAGACAAATCGGTAACATGCCGGTTGCTAAAGGATCAAGTGCTCCGGTATGACCTGCTTTTTTAGCATTAAATAACCGACGTACTTTTTGCAAAGCATCATTAGATGAAAGTTCTGCCGGTTTATCTAATAACAATACCCCGTGAACTTCGCGACCTCGACGACGCCTCATTACTTCCTCTCTTTATCTTTAGCGGTATGACGGCGCTTTTCATCATCACGGATCACGTTGCTAACTAAATTAGACATACGCATACCTTCAACCAAAGAGTTATCATAAAAAAAAGTTAATTCAGGAACAATACGTAAACGCATTGCTTTACCGAGCAAAGAACGAATATGTTTCGCCATATCGCCATTCAATACTTTGATACCATTTTTAACCATATCTATTTCATGTTCTTGATCTGATATGTTTAAAAAAGTCACGAACACTTTGGCATAAGCCAGATCACGAGAAACCTCCACTCCTGAAACAGTAGCCATTTTAACGCGTGGATCTTTAATTTCTCGATGCAAAATAATGGCGATCTCTTTTTGTATTTCCTGGGCAACACGCTGAGCACGACCAAACTCTCTTGCCATTATGACATCTCCTCACAGGGTAAAACTAAAATATAATAACCATTCATTATTATATATATATCAGAAAAATAAAATTCAATAGTTATATCTATTTGATTTTTATATAAAATAAATAATAACTGTTAAACATTATTTATCATCATAAGAATTAATGCCACCGCAACTTTCGATAACCAATATGCACTATTTGAATGCTTATCTATAACTCTTTAGTTAAAAGGCCATAACTGATGTTATGGCCTTTTAATAAGCAACAGTAAAGGAGGTATTAATTATCAATAGAACGTTTCACTTCAATGACTTCAAATACCTCTATCATATCACCAACACGGACATCATTGTAATTATTCACACCAATACCACATTCCATACCATTGCGAACTTCGTTAACATCATCTTTAAAGCGACGTAATGATTCTAATTCACCTTCATAAATAACCACATTATCCCGTAATACACGGATAGGGTTATTACGCTTAATTATACCTTCAACAACCATACAACCAGCAATTGCACCAAATTTAGGTGATTTAAAGACATCACGCACTTCCGCTAAGCCGATAATTTGCTGTTTATATTCAGGCGCCAACATACCACTCATCGCCTGTTTTATCTCATCAATAAGACTATAAATAACAGAGTAATAGCGCAGATCTAAATTTTCACTTTCAACGATACGTCTTGCTGCAGCATCGGCGCGGACATTAAAGCCAATGATAATCGCATTAGAAGCAGCAGCCAATGTAACATCCGTTTCTGTAATACCACCAACACCTGAACCAATAATTTTTACTTTCACTTCATCAGTTGACAGTTTTTGCAACGAATCAATTATAGCTTCACAACTACCTTGTACATCGGTTTTTAATACAATATTTAACTCAGAAATCTTACCATCTTCCATGTCAGCAAACATGTTTTCTAGTTTTGACTTCTGCTGGCGTGCCAATTTCACTTCCCGGAATTTACCTTGACGATAAAGTGCAACCTCACGCGCTTTCTTTTCATCACGGACAACCGTTGCTTCATCACCTGCTGAAGGTACATTTGATAAGCCCAGAATTTCAACCGGAATTGATGGCCCTGCAGACTGAATATCTTCACCTAATTCATTACGCATTGCACGAATACGGCCATACTCAAAACCACATAGGACAATATCACCTTTATTAAGAGTGCCTTCCTGAACTAAAATAGTCGCAACCGAACCACGCCCCTTATCCAAATAAGACTCGATAACAACACCACTTGCCATGCCGGTACGAACCGCTTTGAGTTCTAATACTTCAGCTTGCAATAAGATAGCTTCTAATAATTCATCAATACCTGTCCCTTTTTTGGCAGATACATTGATAAATTGGTTTTCACCACCCCACTCTTCAGCCACTATACCATATTGAGATAGCTCATTTTTAACGCGATCAGGATCAGCTTCGTGTTTATCAATTTTATTAACTGCAACAACAACGGGAACATTAGCGGCCTTAGCATGCTGAATAGCTTCTATCGTCTGGGGCATCACACCATCATCCGCTGCAACGACCAAAACAACAATATCAGTTGCTTTAGCACCACGAGCACGCATCGAAGTAAATGCAGCATGCCCTGGTGTATCTAAAAAGGTAATCATGCCTTTATCTGTTTCAACATGATAAGCACCTATGTGCTGTGTGATCCCGCCAGCTTCACCCGATGCCACTTTAGTCGAACGAATATAGTCAAGTAATGACGTTTTACCATGGTCAACATGCCCCATGATCGTTACAACTGGTGCTCGTGGTTCTGCGATTGCTTCACCAGTATCACGATCACTTAAAATTGCTTCTTCCAACTCATTTTCACGACGCAAGATGACTTTATGCCCCATCTCTTCTGCCACAAGTTGCGCTGTTTCTTGATCAACCACCTGATTGATGGTCACCATGGCGCCCATTTTCATCATAGTCTTGACAACTTGGGAGCCTTTGACTGCCATCTTATTTGCTAATTCAGCAACCGAGATGGTTTCGCCAATAACAACATCACGGTTAATAACCGCAACTGGTTTTGTGAAACTTTGCTGTAATGAACTGGTTTTCTTCTGTTTACCTTTAGTTTTATTCGTACGACCAACCGCTCGCTCTTCTTCGCGATCAGCTTTCTCAGAATGTTTATTATTTTTTTTCTGCCGAGTAGCCTTTCCGCCTCGATTTCGGGCGCGACGGCCTTCTTCTTGGGCATCATTTTCGTCTTCTGCTTCACGAGCATGACGAGAAGTCGTGGTATGATAATCTACATTATCTTCTACTTCATCAGCACTACTCCAACTATTGGAGTTTTCCTCTGCCATACGTCGAGCTTCTTCAGCAACTCGTTTAGCTTCAGCTTCTACCTTACGTCGCATCTCTTCTTCAGCTTTCCGCTTGAGCTCTGCTGCTTCAGCTTCGCGACGCTGTTTTTCCGTATAAGTAGCCGAATCTTGATTCGATTTAGCCGTTTTTTGATTATTTTTACTTTGTTTCACTTTCTCTTTTTCCGCTGCTTCGCGCTTGGCTTTTTCAGCTGCTTCACGTTTCGCTTTTTTCTCTTCGGCTTCACGTTTTGCTTTTTTTTCTGCTTCGCGCTTTGCTTGCTCTTCAGCTTCATGCTTCACTTGCTCTTCAGCTTTCGTTTTTTCCAATGCATCGCGGTCAACATATGTGCGCTTTTTACGGACTTCAATATTGACTGATTTACTTTTTCCGCCCGTACTCGGAACACTTAGAGTGCTGCGAGTTTTTCGCTGTAGTGTTAATTTGCCAGTCTGGTTACCTGTAGTCCCATCTTCACGATTTAAGTATGCAAGTAAAGTTTCTTTTTCATTTTGAGTAACAGCGTCATTTTCAGTTTTCTTTATCCCGGCATCAGCAAACTGCTGTACCAGGCGTTCAACTGAAGTTTGAATCTCTGCTGCCAATGATTTTACAGTTTCATCTGCCATTCTGTTCCTTCCTGCTACAAATTATTTTGGATCGTTGCCAAACCAGCAAATATTGCGCGCAGCCATAATAATTTCACCAGCCTGTTCATCATTCAGCCCTTCTTCAATATCTCTCAGATCGTCGATCCCCTGTTCGGCAAGATCTTCCAATGTACAAATACCATGAGCAGCTAGGTTCATTGCTAAAGCATGATTCATACCTGGTAGATTTAACAGATCCTCAGTTGGCTGATTATCCCCCATACTCTCTTTTTGAGCCAATTCTAATGTCGTCAGCGCCGCTTTCGCTCTTTCACGCAAAACTTCAATCGTTGTCTCATCAAGACCTTCAATTTCTAATAGTTCGTTGATTGGTACATAAGCTAATTCTTCTAATGTAGAAAAACCCTCTTCAACGAGAGCAGTAGCGAATTCTTCATCAATATCAAGATGCTTAACAAAAGAATTAATAGATGCATGTGCCTCTGCTTGATGTTTAGCTTCAAGTTCTTCTGCAGTCATGACATTTAATTCCCATCTGTCATCTCCACGATGTTTTTTTAGTAATTGAGAAGCTAAGCGAACATTTTGTCCATTACGACCAATTGCCTGAGCCAAATTACTACTCTCAACGGCAACATCCATCGTACATTTATCTTCATCAACGACAATAGAAGCCACATCAGCTGGCGCCATCGCATTAATCACAAATTGTGCAGGATTATCATCCCACAGAACAATATCAATACGCTCACCACCAAGTTCACTTGATATTGCTTGCACCCTTGCACCACGCATGCCAACACAGGCGCCTACTGGATCAATACGTTTATCATTCGTTTTTACGGCAATTTTTGCCCGCGAGCCTGGGTCACGGGCAGCAGCTTTAATTTCAATAATTTCTTCACCTATTTCAGGTACTTCTATGCGAAATAATTCCACTAACATTTCAGGACGAGAACGACTAACAAATAGCTGAGCCCCACGCGCTTCTGGACGTACATCATATAATACACCACGCACACGGTCACCTGGACGAAAGTTTTCACGTGGTAACATATCTTCCCGCAAAATTACCGCTTCGGCATTATTTCCTAAATCTAATGTAATATTTTCACGATTTACTTTTTTTACTACCCCGGTAATGATTTCACCTTGCTGCTCACGAAATTGTTCGACAACCATCGCTCTCTCAGCTTCACGTACCTTTTGAACAATAACCTGTTTTGCAGTTTGAGTAGTAATGCGGTCAAACGTAACAGACTCTATTTGATCCTCTACATAATCGCCTAATTTAATCTCTGAGTCTTCAAATTTTGCCGCATCTAAGGTAATTTCACGTGTTGGCTGCGTTACTTCTTCAACTACTAACCAACGCCGAAATGTATCAAAATCTCCCGTTTTACGATCAATATTAACGCGAACATCAATCTCTTGTTCATATTTTTTCTTAGTAGCTGTTGCTAATGCGGTTTCAAGCGCTTCAAAGATTTTTTCGCGAGGAAGAGATTTTTCATTAGAAACCGCTTCCACAACAGCCAGAATTTCTTTATTCATCCTAGTTGCCTCATTGAACTTTATTAAAAGTGGGGTACCAGGTTAGCTTTCTGGATGTTTTTTAGTGCAAACACTTCGTCCTTGCCATCCACAGTAACCGTAATCATTTCGTCATTAACAGCTTTAATTATACCTTGCCATTTACGACGGTTCTGCATTGCTATTCTTAATATTAAATTCACTTCTTTACCAATAAAACGCTGATAGTGTGCAACAGTAAAGAGTGGACGCTCAAGTCCTGGTGAAGATATCTCCAGGTTATAGAGCACTGAGATCGGATCTTCAACATCCAGTACTGCACTGACCTGGTGGCTAACATCGGCACAATCATCAACAGTAACACCATGTTCATTATCAATATAAACGCGTAATGTCGAAACACGTGCTCGAATAAACTCCAGCCCAACAAATTCAAAACCTAACGCTTCTACCGGCACTGAAATCATCGATGTTAATTTTTGCTCTAATGTGGACAAACCCCACCCCCAGACATAAAAAAAGGGCTAAAAGCCCAGTAATTCTGTTTTAAATAACAAAAAACCCCGAAACCCGGGGCTTTATGCAACTGGACCCTATACACTGCCAGTAGGTTTAACCCCTGACTCAGCACTCTTCCAAACGAAAAATAATTCAACGAGACGCCTGAAATAGATCATATGCTAAGAAGTGGTTGCGGGAGCCGGATTTGAACCGACGACCTTCGGGTTATGAGCCCGACGAGCTACCAAGCTGCTCCATCCCGCGTTCGAAAACTTCGCAAATTTTACGCTGATAATATACGAAACGCAAGTTATCTTTTAAAATGGTGCCGAGGACGGGACTTGAACCCGTACGCCTGTTTTATAGGCACTACCACCTCAAGGTAGCGTGTATACCAATTTCACCACCTCGGCACACCAGTAAGACAATTTTTTGCCAAAACCGCCTCACTACACAAACTGTTGTTTAATTAATGAGGAATATCACTTGTTGGTGCAACAGGCGCGGTAGGTACTCCAACTGGTTTCTCAACTTTAACCGGTTCACCAATGTTTTCCCATTTGCTTCCAGTCACACTTTTATTGGAAGTTAAATTCCCTAAAATTAAACTGATAACAAAGAATAATGTTGCAAAGATAGCCGTCATCCGCGTCATAAAATTACCTGACCCTGATGAACCAAATAATGTTGCAGAAGCGCCAGCACCGAATGAAGCTCCCATATCAGCACCTTTCCCTTGTTGCCGCATGACCATAGCAATCAGCACAATTGAGACTAACAAAAAGATAACCAAAAGGGTTATGTACATAGCTAACTACCTATTTAACAATAAAGTTTGGGAAAACCTATCTATTGCAGCTCGCTCCTTACGTCGTTACTCTAAGGAGCGGTTTTGAATACTAACCAAAGCTTAGCTGACAAGCAAGATTATTTTTATTTCATTGTACTATTTGTAGAAAAAAACAACAAAAGTCGTTACCTGAAGTCAGCGGGTAAAAAATAACACAATACTTATACAACCATATGATTTTTTCTAAAAATATTATGATCTATTTTACTTGCTTAACCACTTCGGCAATACGATTAGCCATTGCAGTAACCTGTTTTTCATTCTCACCTTCTACCATAATACGAATTAAAGGCTCGGTTCCTGATTTACGTAATAAAACCCGTCCTCTACCTGCTAGGTCATTTTCCACTTGTTTTACCACATTTAAAACATCTTCTGTAACCAATGGATTATGGCTACCAGAAAAACGCACATTTACCAATACTTGAGGCATCAATTTCACCTCTCGGCAAAGATCATAAAGACTGGTATTATTACGGATCATGGCACTTAGAACTTGTAAACCAGCGATAATACCATCACCTGTTGTTGTTTTATCTAACAATATAATGTGACCTGAATTTTCAGCACCAAGCCGCCATCCTTGTTCTTGTAATTTTTCGAGAACATAACGATCGCCGACTTTTGCCCGGATAAAAGGTATATCCAACTGTTGCAAGGCTAATTCCAATCCCATATTACTCATTAAAGTGCCAACAACACCACCATGCAATTGACCTTGTCGAAGTGCATCACGAGCAATAATATAAAGAATTTGATCGCCATCAATTCTATTGCCCCGATGATCAACCATTATTAGCCGATCACCATCACCATCAAACGCAAGGCCAATATCCGCTTTTTCAGCTACCACACGTTTTTGCAATAGCACGACGTCAGTCGCCCCACAGCCTTGATTAATATTCAGTCCATTTGGTTCACAGCCAATTGCGATGACTTCCGCGCCAAGCTCAGTTAATACATTCGGCGCAATATGATATGTTGCACCATTAGCACAATCTAAAACTATTTTTAAACCACTTAGACTTTGGTCACTCGGAAACGTCCCTTTGCAAAATTCTATATAACGCCCAGCAGCATCAACAATACGACTTGCTCGTCCTAATTCGGCAGACTCTACACAAGTAAGAGGCTTCTCCATCTCAGCTTCTATTGCTTCTTCTACGTCATCAGGTAACTTAGTGCCATCAATCGAAAAGAATTTAATACCATTATCATAATAGGGATTATGAGAAGCAGAAATGACAATACCCGCCTCAGCACGGTATGTGCGTGTTAAATAAGCAATTGCTGGTGTCGGCATAGGACCTGTAAATGCAGCAGATAGTCCAGCTGCTGCAAGACCCGCTTCTAAAGATGACTCCAACATATAACCTGAAATGCGTGTATCTTTACCTATGATTATTTTACGAGAACCATGCCGCGCTAAAACCTTACCCGCTGCCCAACCCAATTTCAAAACAAAATCAGGGGTAATTGGGTTTTCTCCTACTTTGCCACGAATACCATCGGTGCCAAAATATTTGCGCTTACTCATAATCATCTGTTTCCTTTACTGAAAGGGTTGCTTGAACAATATTCATAGCCTGTACAGTTTCTTTTACATCATGCGCACGAATAATCTGTGCTCCCTGCATAGCTGCGATAACAGCGCATGCAATACTGCCAATAAGCCGTTCCTCTAGTGGCACATCTAATAATTCACCAATCATAGATTTACGTGACATACCAACTAGCAGCGGCACTTCTAGAGCATGAAATTCATTCAATTTCGCTAATAATTGATAATTATGCGCCAAATTTTTACCAAAACCGAAACCTGGATCAATAATCAAACGATTTTTCGCAATGCCTGCCGCTTCACAGCGGTCAATTTTATCTGATAAATACTGTTTTACTTCTGCAACCACATTTTTATAAACGGGTGTTTGTTGCATTGTCTTAGGTTGACCTAACATATGCATAATACAGATAGGTAACCCTGTTTCAGCTGCGGCTTCTAATGCACCCGGCTCATGTAACGACCGAACATCATTAATAATATGCGCACCGGCTCTGGCTGCCTCTGTCATGACAACAGCTTTCGATGTATCAACAGAAACCCAAACCTCAAAACGATCAGTTACGGCTTCAATTATTGGGATAACCCGGTCAAGTTCTTGCTGTAAAGTCACTTCACTAGCACCCGGGCGGGTTGATTCACCACCAATATCGATAATTGCCGCACCATGGTCAACCATACTAGCTGCATGCTTGAGCGCATAGTCGTAACGATTGTATATACCACCATCAGAAAAAGAGTCTGGAGTAACATTTAATATTCCCATAACAATAGGACGATTAAGATCAAGCTCTATTTTTCGGGCAGTAATTTTCATAATCACCTTACTCAACCAAACAAAACCCCAGGCTATCCTGGGGTTTTAATTATTAATTCATTTCACATAGAAAACCGATGAGCATTAACGATTCTCTGTGTTACTACCATTATCATTTCCATTCACACTATCTTCACCCTGAGCGGCAGAAATATTCTTTTCTGGCTCGCCTTGTGATGAGGATGTTGCAGTAGGATTACTACTATCATTATCATCCCAGCCAGCTGGCGCTCTAACTGGACGGCGATTCATTAAATCATCTATTTGAGGTGCATCAATGGTTTCATATTTCATTAATGCATCCTTCATCGCATGCAGGATATCCATGTGATCATTCAAAATCTGACGAGCTCGTTTATAATTACGATCAATAATTGCCTTAATCTCTTCATCAATTGCTCGCGCAGTTTCGTCTGACATATGATTCGCCTTAGCAACCGAACGGCCTAGGAAAACCTCACCCTCTTCCTCTGCATAGAGCAATGGCCCTAATTTCTCAGAAAAACCCCATTGCGTCACCATATTACGAGCAAGATTAGTTGCTACTTTAATATCGTTTGAGGCACCAGTAGATACCTTTTCTGAACCGTAAATAATTTCTTCCGCTAACCTACCACCATAAAGGGTGGAAATTTGACTTTCTAGCTTTTGCCGGCTCGCACTAATTTGATCGCCTTCTGGCAAGAAGAATGTAACACCTAACGCACGACCACGCGGGATAATTGTCACTTTGTGAACAGGATCATGCTCTGGAACAATCCGGCCTATAATTGCATGACCAGCCTCATGATAAGCAGTAGATTCTTTTTGTTCTTCTGTCATGACCATAGAGCGACGTTCAGCACCCATCATGATCTTGTCTTTTGCCTTTTCAAATTCCACCATAGTGACAACACGCTTATTGCCGCGCGCCGCAAAAAGGGCAGCTTCATTAACTAAATTAGCTAAATCAGCACCAGAAAAACCAGGGGTGCCTCGTGCCAATACCGAAGCATCAACACTAGGATCTAAAGGTACACGGCGCATATGAACTTTCAAAATCTGTTCACGACCACGTACATCAGGTAGACCCACAACAACCTGCCGATCAAAACGTCCAGGACGCAATAATGCCGGATCTAACACATCGGGACGGTTGGTAGCAGCAATAACAATAATACCTTCATTACCTTCAAATCCATCCATCTCTACCAGCATCTGGTTAAGAGTCTGTTCACGTTCATCGTGCCCTCCTCCCAAACCGGCACCACGTTGGCGGCCAACAGCATCTATTTCGTCAATAAAAATGATACAAGGCGCTGCTTTCTTGGCTTGCTCAAACATATCACGTACGCGAGAAGCACCAACACCAACGAACATTTCTACAAAATCTGAACCGGAGATAGTAAAAAAGGGAACCTTTGCTTCACCAGCAATGGCTTTTGCCAACAAGGTTTTACCTGTTCCCGGTGGTCCTACCATCAAAATTCCCTTAGGAATTTTACCACCTAATTTTTGAAAACGTCCAGGTTCACGCAAATATTCAACTAACTCACCCACTTCTTCTTTCGCTTCATCACAACCGGCAACATCAGCAAAAGTTGTTTTAATTTGATCTTCTGTCAGCATGCGAGCCTTACTCTTACCAAAGGACATAGCACCTTTGCCACCTCCTCCTTGCATCTGACGCATAAAAAAGATCCAAACCCCAATCAGTAATAACATTGGGAACCAGGAAATGAAAATAGTTGCTAAGAAACTTTGCTCTTGAGGTGGTTCACCAATGACGGTGACATGTCTTTCAAGCAAGGTATCCAACAATCTTGGATCCTCTCTCACTGGAATATAAGTCGTATAACGACTGTTATCCGTTTTCTTAACACTAATTTCACGATCAGAAATACGCACTTCACGTATCTGATCCTGAGTTAACTCATTCATAAAGGTAGAATAATCCACCCTGCGACTATTCGAATCGCTAGGACCAAAACTCTGGAATAGAGACATCAGGACTACCGCAATGACTACCCAGAGAATCAGGTTTTTCGCCATGTCACTCAAGGGATGAACCTCTTCATTACAACTATGTTAAATAAATAACGTACAGGGTACTATATTTTGCGTCCTGTCGCTACAATGTACACTTCACGTGAACGTGACCGCGAAGCATCTGGTTTACGAATTTTAACTTTTAAAAATAGAGAGCGAATTTCCCTCAGATATTCATCAAAGCCTTCTCCCTGAAATACTTTAACAATAAAACTTCCGCCGGAAGCCAGTACATCACGACACATATCCAACGCTAGCTCAACCAGATACATGGAGCGAGGAATATCGACTGCAGGGGTCCCACTCATATTGGGAGCCATATCCGACATAACGACCTGGACTTTTTTATCTCCAACGCGTTCAAGCAATGCCTTTAATATCTGCTCATCTCGAAAATCTCCTTGCAAGAAATCAACACCAACGATGGGATCCATTAGCAATAAATCACATGCAATAACCCGCCCCGTCTGGCCAACTTTACTTGCTGCATATTGAGACCAACCGCCAGGCGCTGCACCTAAATCAACAACGGTCATACCAGGTTTAAATATTTTATCACTCTGCTGGATCTCATCCAATTTAAACCATGCGCGTGAGCGAAACCCTTTTTTTTGTGCTTGAAGAACGTATTTATCACTAAAATGTTCCTGCAACCAACGACTAGAGCTTGCTGAACGCTTTTTATTAGCCATTGTTTTTCCAACTATACTTATAAAATAACATCTATCTTTGCCATTTCGATATACCAAAATTATAGAATTTATGGTGATAATTAAAAGATGGCGGTAGAATGTACCGTTTTCAATCCCACTAAAGCAAAAAACAATGACTCTTAATAAAAAGCAAATACAATATCTAAAAAGCCTTGCTCATCATCTAAACCCTGTTGTAATGATAGGTAACAATGGTTTAACTGAAGGTGTTTTAGCTGAAATAGAACAATCTTTTTCATATCATGAACTTATCAAAATCAAAATAGCGAGTGAAGACCGTGAGACCAAAAATTTGATAGCAAACGCTATTGTTAGAGAAACCGATGCTATCAATGTGCAAATTATTGGTAAAATCTTGATACTCTATCGTCCTTCTGAAACACACAAGATTATTTTACCTAAATAAGTCTTCTACATTTATACAAAAATGCCATCTCACTGCAGGGTAAAAAAGGCCATATTGGCCTCTTTTACTTTAAAATTAACTCAAGAATATAACGCTTTAAGATAAAATGAAAATCAAATATATTCCACTTTCAAAATTTCATATTCAACTTCACCGCCAGGGGTGGTGATAACTGCCACATCATCCATAGTCTTACCGATCAAACCTCGTGCTATTGGTGAATTAACAGAAATGAGATTTTCTTTGATATCAGCTTCATCATCACCCACAATACGATAAATCTGATCTTCATTTGTGGTTACATTAAATACCGTGACTGTTGCACCAAATATTACACGACCCTCATTTTTCATTTTTGTTACATCAATAACTTGCGCATGAGACAATTTAGCCTCAATTTCTTGGATACGCCCTTCGCAAAACCCTTGCTGCTCACGCGCTGCATGATATTCTGCATTTTCTTTCAAATCACCATGTTCACGTGCTTCTGCAATAGCAGCAATAATTTCAGGACGGCGGATATTCTTTAAAAATTCTAACTCTTTACGCAACTTTTCTGCGCCACGTACCGTCATTGGAATCTGTTTCATTAATAAATGCCTCTGATTCTTTCCTAAATAAAAATTAAATATCTTCCTGATTTTTCTGTCATTAAAGCAAATTAGCACTTCTGACAAAACAACATTCTAGGCAAACAAAAAAGGGGTAAACCTTGTTAACTATTAATTTGCGACTTTATTATTCTATCATTTAATTAACCATTCTAACGCACACTTAATGCTAGGTCACCGTTTACTTTTTTCTGCATTACACTTTAGTATGTCTATTATGTCTACTTTTATATACTGCACTTATGGCTTTTTTAAAAAAAATGGGAAGATCATATTGGTTATTTAACCTACTTTTCATATTCAATCAGGCGCTATCAGCACCCATTGAAACCTATATCAATTATCTGCCCACAGGCACAAATCTCGCTTTTATCGCGCAAAAAGTGGGGAGTGATACGCCGTTGATCGATTACCATAGCCAACAAATGGCGCTGCCTGCAAGTACTCAAAAAATTATTACCGCATTAGCCGCCTTACTTCAATTAGGTAGCGATTATCAATTTGTCACCTATTTCGAAACCGAAGGAAAAATTATCGGTCATCGTTTAAAAGGTGATTTGGTTGTACGCTTCACTGGTGATCCAACCTTAACACGCCAACAAATTCGCAATATGGTAGCTGAATTAAAGCAGCTAGGCATTGAGCAAATTGATGGCGACTTAATTATTGATATATCAGCCTTCGCTGGCCAAGATAAGGCTCCTGGGTGGGTATGGAATGATATGACACAATGTTTTAGTGCTCCACAAAGCGCTGCGATTATCGATAAAAACTGTTTCTCAGTCACTTTACATAGTGGTCAAAAACCTGGCGATATTGCTTATATCCATACTGCCCCTTTTTACCCTGTTAATATGTTCAGCCAAGTTATTACGCTAGCAAAAGGTTCTACTGATGCACGTTATTGTGCATTAGATGTTATACCAGGAGAACTAAACCGTTATATACTAACTGGTTGCTTAATTCAACGCACTGAACCGTTACCATTAGCATTTGCCATTCAAAATGGCGCAAGCTATGCAGGAGCCATAATAAAAACTAGCCTGACAAATGCCCAGATTGCGATTACTGGGCACATTAAACGGCGCCATATGCCTACCATAGCAGGAAATATCCTAGCTACAACAAAATCTAAGCCATTACATCATTTGCTAACAATAATGTTAAAAAAATCTGATAATATGATAGCTGATGCGATCTTTAGAACCATAGGCCGTGAATATTATGGTGTCCCTGGCACCTGGTCTTCTGGCTCCGATGCTATCCGCCAGATTTTAAAACAAAAAGCCAATATTAACTTAGCTAATACAATTATGGTAGATGGTTCAGGGCTATCTCGTCACAATTTAATTACACCAGCGGCTATGATGTCTATTTTGCAATATATTGCTAAACATGATGGTCAACTAAACTTTATTGCTATGTTACCCTTAGCAGGCCATGACGGCACTCTACGTTATCGTGGCGGCTTAGACAATGCCGGAGTTAATGGTAAGGTCTCAGCTAAAACCGGTGCTTTGCAAGGAGTATATAATCTCGTCGGCTTCATTACTGCACAAAGTGGTCAGCGTATCGCTTTCGTACAGTTTATTTCAGCTTATAGCTTACCGCCAGCACAATATAATAGTCGCCGTATTCCACTTGTCCGTTTTGAGGGCCATCTCTACAAAGATCTTTATCGTAATAACTAAAAAAACAAAAGGGTATCTACTCGATACCCGCTAAAAATAATTCGTATTAATTAACGCTTATAAATGAAGTCGATTCCCTCTTCATCGTCTTCATCCCAATCGTCATCATCTAGATCCGTTTTATTATCAAATAGTTGCTCTTTATGATAATCATCCCACATAAATTCAGCTTTATCTGATCCGTTACTATTATCTAGTGATATATTTTGCGGATGGGCTTGCATAAATGTCATAATATCCCAACAAAGTGCTTTAACGCCTAGCTGATTTACCGCAGAAATCTGATAATACTTATCTTGCCATTTTAAAGTTTCAATAATAGCTTTTGCACGATCATTTGCCTCTTCAGTAGTCAAAAGATCAACTTTGTTAAACACTAACCACCGCGGTTTTTGGGCTAACTTTTCACTATATTTTTCCAGTTCGGCATCAATTATTTTGACATTCTCAACCGGATCAGAACCATCAATAGGGCAAATATCAATAAGGTGTAGAAGTATCGTGCAGCGTTCCAAATGCTTTAAGAAACGAATGCCAAGACCTGCACCTTCTGCTGCTCCCTCAATTAAACCAGGAATATCTGCAATAACAAAGCTTTGCTCACTATCCACACGTACTACCCCCAAACTCGGTACCAATGTAGTAAAGGGATAATCAGCAACTTTGGGTTTTGCTGCAGAAACTGAACGAATGAAAGTCGATTTACCTGCATTTGGCATACCTAACATGCCTACATCAGCAAGTAACATCAATTCAAGTAGCAACTCTCTTGTTTCTCCTTTCGTTCCCATCGTTTTTTGACGAGGCGCACGGTTGACTGATGATTTAAATCGAGTATTACCTAAACCATGAAATCCACCTTTTGCAACCATTAAGCGCTGCCCGTGACGCGTCATATCACCGACGATTTCACTGGTTGAAAAATCGCGTATCCGTGTACCAACTGGCACTTTAATGGTGTTATCTTGACCACGTTTACCTGTACAATCACGACTTTGACCATTCTGTCCTCGTTCAGCTCGAAAGATGGTTTCAAATCGATAATCAATTAACGTATTAAGATTTTCATCAGCCAACAGATAGACATCTCCACCATCTCCACCATCTCCACCATCAGGCCCACCCTTAGGAATATATTTTTCACGGCGGAAGCTAACGCAACCATTGCCACCATCGCCAGCTATAACTAATATTTTGGCTTCATCAACAAATTTCATTATCTTTTCTCCGCATACTAGACATTATATGCTAGATGGTAGTTTTACTCAGAGATGGTATTACATAAGGTAATATAAAAAGCCCCGCATATTTGCAGGGCTTTTTTAAACTCTATTTAAAGATCAAAAAAACTTATTCAGCTTCAATACTGACATATTTACGATTTTTTGGTCCTTTAATTTCAAATTTAACTTTTCCGTCAGCCAATGCAAATAGGGTATGATCGCGACCACAACCAACATTAATACCAGCATGGAATTTAGTACCACGCTGACGAACAATAATGCTACCTGCCAATACAGATTCACCACCAAAACGTTTTACACCTAGGCGTTTTGCTTCGGAATCGCGACCATTACGCGTTGAGCCGCCAGCCTTTTTATGTGCCATTAATCTGCTCTCCTAATTCTTAAGCAATACCAGTGATCTTAACATCAGTAAACCACTGACGGTGGCCCTGTTGTTTACGGCTATGTTTACGGCGACGAAATTTAACAATTTTAATTTTCTCACCGCGACCATGCGCAATAACTTCAGCTTTAACTTTGATGCCTTCAACGACAGGCGCACCGATTTTAATATCATCACCGTCGGCGATCATCAATACTTGATCGAACTCAACAGTTTCACCTGTCGCAATGTCTAGCTTTTCCAGGCGAACTGTTTGGCCTTCGCTGACTCGGTGTTGTTTACCACCACTTTGGAAAACCGCGTACATATAAACTCCGCTTAACACACTCCCTTAGCATATTTGATTCAGAGTGCGTTTTATAAATATTCACAATAGGGCGCGAATTCTACGCAAAAAAGCATCAGAAGACAAGCCTAGAATTCAATCTAATAATAAAAAATCTACTTTATAAAGTGTATTTATTCTGTAGCCGTTCATTTGCAATTAATTTTACAGTACAATCGGTGACAGATTAACAGTACAAGATCACATGACTAAATATTATGTTTAGGTAAAACCAAATTGATGTAAGAATTTATAAAATGAATTTAGAATCAATTATCAATCTAACCGCAAAAGACATGGAAGCGGTTAATAAAGCAATCTTGAATCAATTAAATTCAGATGTCTACCTCATTAATCAACTAGGTCACTATATTATCAGTGGTGGCGGAAAAAAAATTCGGCCTATGATTGCTATTCTGGTTGGAAGAGCGCTAGGTTATCAAGGCGAAAAGCACATTAATGTAGCAGCATTGGTTGAATTTATTCATACCGCAACATTACTACATGATGATGTTGTTGATGAGTCAACCTTGCGGCGCGGGAAAAAAACAGCAAATTCTGTTTTCGGTAATGCCGCCAGTGTATTAGTAGGAGACTTTATTTATACCCGCTCATTTCAAATGATGACAGCACTTGATTCAATGCCTGTTTTAAAACTGATGTCTGATGCAACAAATGTCATTGCAGAAGGTGAAGTTTCACAACTAATCAATTGTAATAATCCAGACATCACCGAAAGCATCTATATGCAAGTAATATATAGTAAAACTGCACGCCTATTTGAAGCTGCGACACATGCATCAGCGATTGTATCTGGTGCCAATGAGACCCAGCAACAAGCCTTACGAGATTATGGTCGTTTTCTTGGTACGGCCTTCCAACTGATTGATGATCTTCTAGATTATGACGCGGATAGTACCACTATTGGCAAAAATATCGGCGATGATTTAAATGAGGGAAAGTTAACATTACCGCTACTTCATGCAATGAAAAAAGGCACCGCAGAAGAATCCGCACTTATTCGTAACGCAATAGAAAAAGGTAATGGGCGCCATTTACTTAGTACTATATTAATTACCATGAAACGCTGTGGCTCTCTTGAATATACCCGTGACCGAGCTAGAGAGGAAGCCGATAAAGCAATTAAAACGCTAGATATCTTACCTGACACATCTTATAAGGATGCTCTGATCAGCTTGGCTTGCATTTCCGTGCAACGCCCCTCGTGACAAAAACTTCTTTGGAACAGCTCATCCTGTTCCAGAGTTATCTTCTTCCACTAATATCGCTTCACAACAATTGATATAACCAATTAACTTTTCCAATCCTTCCCGTAAAATAAATTTAATAATTTTTTCACGCTCTTTTTTTGTTAATTGTTTATAAGCTTCGACCCAAATTAAAAAAGCATCTTGTCGTTTTCCTTTGCCGCGATAATCAATAGAGTTATCATTTAGCGATAATACATTAAATACATCTTCAGGCAGACTACTGACATGATATTCAACAGCTTTGCCTTGGACTCCACGTTTTCGACGTTGCTCCCAACCTTCCCTGCGAGCCATTAGGTTGATACCTTGTGGTGATGAAGGCAAACCAACCAATCCAGCGAGTTCTTTCGCGGTATACCATTCTTTTTTCATAATTTTCTCGCATCACTTTTGGTATTAATACATAACCTAATTCTGCAAATCTAATTGTTAAAAATGGTGGCCTTCTTGATTATTTTTTTCTTTTAAAACCCTCCAAATTTCTTAAACATAGAAAAATCATTGAATAAAATTGCAGGGTTATTTCTTTTTTTATCTCTTGCAAATATTGTTCTCCTTTTTACTATCATTATTAACTAATTTTTTTTCTATTAATATCGGACAAATTATTTTATAACTATTAATTTTAAGGAATTAATATGAATTAAAGATTTTTATTTTTTTCACTCTATTATACTGAATTAATATAACTAGAATTAATTATATACACTCCTAATAAATTGAAGAGAACCTCACTATATTTCTTAAAATATCTGTAAAATTTCTCTATTTTTTGCAATCAAGTTCAAAAAAGAGATTTTTAAGAAAAAAATAAGAAACTATTAAAGAAAAAAATGTTATTTTATTTCTAATAACAAGTTCTAGTTCGAAATACATGTGAGAACTATCTGTTATTTATACCACTAATACAGCAATATATTTAATAGAAAAAGGATTAAAAATGATTTCACAGAAATCTGATTGGCATCCTGCGGATATTATTGCAGCGCTAAGAAAACGCGGAACAACATTAGCAGCTATATCAAGACAAGCAGGTTTAAGCTCTTCTACCCTAGCCAATGCTTTATCTCGGCCCTGGCCAAAAGGAGAATGGATAATTGCAAACTTTTTAAACCTTCATCCCTCTGAAATATGGCCTAGCCGTTATTACGATTTCAATACAGGAGAATTATTAGAACGAAATATTCGTCAGCCTACTAATAAAAATAACGAATAAATTATAAAAAAACCGCAGACTCATATCTGCGGTTTATTATTTAATTAAGTTAATAATATTATTTATTAATAAAATCTTCGCCTAATTTAATATCTTTATTGAGTGTCTCTAACATATTTTCCAATTTATTTTTTTCAAAGGTATTCATAATATTTATAGGTAATCTTTCTTCAATACCATTTTTACCTAAACGTATTGGCTGAGCAAAAAAACGCGCATATTCACCATCACCTTCCACATATGCACATTCGATTATATTTTCTTTACCATTTAAAGCGTGTATTAATGATAAACCAAATCGTGCAGCGGCTTGTCCCATAGAAAGTGTTGCGGATCCACCACCGGCTTTTGCTTCTACAACTTCAGTTCCCGCATTTTGGATACGTTTAGTTAGCTCCTCAGCTTCCTGTTCGGTAAAGCTAACTGCTGGAATTTGAGAGAGTAGCGGTAGAATCGTTACGCCAGAATGACCTCCAATAACCGTCACTTCAATTTCTTGCGGTTTTTTACCTTTTAATTCAGCAACAAAAGTGTTAGAACGGATAATATCTAAGGTTGTTACACCAAATAGTCGATTTCTATCATACACACCGGTCTTTTTTAATACCTCTGCTGCTATCGGAACCGTGGTATTGACCGGATTAGTAATAATACCAATTAACGCCTTTGGACAGCTCTGAGCAACTTTTTCAATCAGACTACGTACGATACCGGCATTTATATTAAACAAATCTGAACGATCCATTCCCGGTTTCCTGGCAACACCTGCCGAAATTAATACTACATCAGCACCGTCAAGTGCAGGTGTTGGATCTTCACCAGCAAAACCAATTACTTTTACATCCGTTGGAATATGGCTTAAATCTTTGGCAACACCAGGGGTCACAGGAGCAATATCATAAAGAGAAAGCTCTGAGCCTGATGGAAGCTGGTTTTTAAGAAGAAGTGCAAGCGCTTGACCAATACCACCTGCTGCCCCAAGAATAGCTAATTTCATGCTGATACTCCTTTAAATGATGACACTTCGAAATAGCTTAAAACTTTCAATCTATTACATACATTATTCATATGACAGTCTATTAATTACGATTAATTGTTGTTAATAGATAAGTCCGATAAATTTTTTGCTTTCATTTTAAATAAAATCCTTATCGACTAATGCGATAAGGGGCACTTTTTTAATATTGATTAGGTAGCAGCATAAGGTAGAGTCACAAAGGTTATTTTTACAATTAACATTATTTTTTAAACAAAAATTTATCTTCAATTTCCACAAAACAGACAAATAACTAACAAATAATTTCTATTATTGCTTTTTTTATTATTTTCATAGCACTATGGCTAGACTCCTTGTTGCATAAAAATTCACCTTTATACATAATATCGCTCTACTTAACGTCTTGAAAAAGGTGATTTATGTATGCTTCTTCTAAACAAGAAGATCTCGTGAAAGCTTTTAAAGCGCTGCTCAAAGAAGAAAAATTTAGTTCACAAAGTGAGATCGTTATAGCACTTCAAGAGCAAGGCTTTGAAAATATAAACCAATCAAAAATTTCTAGAATGCTGACTAAGTTTGGCGCAGTGCGTAACCGTAATGCGAAAATGGAAATGGTTTATTGCCTACCCGCTGAACTGGTTGTTCCTACAACAACTAGCCCACTAAAAAATTTGGTATTAGATGTTAATTACAATGAATCAATTGTGGTTATTCGTACTAGCCCTGGGGCTGCACAGCTGATTGCTCGTTTATTAGATTCTTTAGGAACTTCAGAAGGAATTTTAGGTAGTATCGCCGGCGATGATACCATTTTTTCTACTCCAACTCTGGGATTTTCCACCAAACGACTTTATGAAGCCATTTTGAATTTATTTGAACAAGAGTTGTAAAAATCACAGTTATCGCGCTGATCAGCGCGATAATATGAAATGAATCGTTATCTTGATTAACAAAAATAATCCAACTATTAATCTTGCCCTAATTTGGCTAAACTGCACGCACATAAGGAACTACAGTTCCTTAAAAAACCTCTATAAAATTTGACTCAGGACCTTGGTCATGAAAACATTAGACGAATTTATCGTTGAAAAACAACATGATTTTCCTCATGCTACTGGTGAACTTACTGCATTATTGTCAGCCATTAAATTAGGTGCAAAAATCATTCACCGCGATATTAATAAAGCCGGTTTGGTGGATATTTTAGGCGCAAGTGGTGCTTCTAATGTTCAAGGTGAAGTTCAAATGAAACTTGACCTCTACGCGAATGAAAAATTAAAAGCCGCTTTGAAAGCGCGAGGAGAGGTTGCTGGCATTGCCTCTGAAGAAGAAGACGAAATCGTTATTTTTGATGGTGATCGGGCAGAAAATGCCAAATATGTCGTATTAATGGATCCATTAGATGGTTCATCAAATATTGATGTAAATGTTTCGGTAGGAACTATTTTCTCTATTTATCGCCGCATTACACCGATTGGACAACCTGTTACCAAAGCAGATTTTTTACAACCGGGCCATCAACAAGTCGCAGCCGGCTACGTTGTATATGGCTCTTCAACCATGCTGGTCTATACAACCGGTTATGGTGTGCATGCCTTTACCTATGATCCTTCTCTGGGAGTTTTCTGTTTATCTCACGAAAAAGTGATGTTCCCGACCCAAGGCAACATGTATTCAATCAATGAAGGAAATTATAGTAAATTTCCATTAGGGGTAAAAAAATATATAAAATATTGCCAGGAGCAAGATCCCGCTACACTTCGCCCTTATACTACCCGTTATATTGGCTCTCTGGTGGCAGATTTTCATCGAAATTTACTAAAAGGTGGTATTTATATTTATCCAAGTACAGCAAGCCATCCTAAAGGTAAATTACGCTTACTATATGAATGCAATCCGATTGCCTTTTTAGCCGAACAGGCGGGAGGTAAAGCAAGTGATGGTAGTCATCGCATTTTAGATATTGTTCCAGAACAACTACATCAACGTGTACCATTCTTCGTTGGAACAAAATCTATGGTAGAGAAAGCCGAAAGCTTTATGCTTGAATTTTCAGTTAATGAATAACGTCCTATCGTACACAATAAAGGCAACCAATCTGGCCTTTATTGTTAAGCTTATTTTTATAATAAGATCCTATCTGATAGTGAGTTTTTCTTTCGTTTACGGCTATAATAACCGCTACTCAATTTATAGCTTTAAATAAAGGACATTTTTTATGAGCCTAAATAACGTACCGGCAGGGAAAGAACTGCCTGAAGATATCTATGTCATTATAGAAATTCCAGCCAATGCTGATCCGATAAAATATGAAGTAGATAAAAAATCCGGCGCCATCTTTGTCGATCGTTTTATGTCTACTGCTATGTTTTATCCCTGTAATTATGGTTATATCAACCATACTCTCTCCCTAGATGGCGATCCTGTTGATGTTTTAGTTCCAACACCTTATCCGCTACAACCAGGAGCAGTGATCCGTTGTCGCCCAATCGGTGTCTTAAAAATGACCGATGAATCCGGTGAAGATGCAAAATTAGTTGCTGTGCCTCATTCTAAATTGACTAAAGAATACGATCATATTAAGGATATTCACGATCTACCTGAATTATTACGTGCTCAAATTAAACATTTCTTTGAACACTATAAAGATTTAGAACAAGGCAAATGGGTAAAGGTGGAAGGTTGGGAAAATGTTGATGCGGCAAAAGCTGAAATTCTTTCTTCTTTTGAACGCGCAGCTAAAAAATAATCATCATATAGATTTAACAGATCCCCTTTATTATTAATAAATGGGATCTAGTTAGAAAAATTTATTTGCTTTTCCCATTACGTTTTAGCCAATCACCACTTTCAATTCGCCGTAAACCATCTACCGGAAGTTTATAAAGATAAATCCATGCATTACCATAAGGTGTCGATATCAACTCTCTTTCATAATCCTGGGAATTCCTTTTTAATTCATCAAGCTCAGTTAAAATTGAAGGTGTAATACGATAAACTTCACATTCTATCGTCCCTTTACCACGTATTACTGCAGGGTAATGACCTAAGTCATAAATTTCATAACCTTCCAACCGATACTCTCCTAATAGCTGAGCATAGGTCATCCAATGATGATTTCCCTGTTTACGTCTTAAACTACCATAAACAATTATACGCATAATTAAAACTCAAACTGATAAAGCAGATCTAGTGCCTGATCAACACCAGACACAGCTTCTAGATACAATTTTGGCATCAAACGATAGCGTAGCGTTAATGTAGCAAGAGAATTAAATATCCCGACACCATATTTAACTTGCAAATCATTAGTAATCTTTCCACTCACTACAACCTGAGATTTGTCACCAACTCCCTGAGTATCTAATGCTAAGTCGGAAACACCAAATGTTTCACCAATACTTCCCAATAATTTTCCACTTTTGGAAACTCCCATACTAATCAGCAAAGCAGCCATATGGGTACTATCTGCGCCACTACTATCTAACCCTTCACCTCTAAGTAAATAAGACAGCGCTTCCTGCTGCGATTTAACTGGCTCGGATAAAATCGTTGCTTTTGGTTTATCCGCCAAGCCGGTAACCCTGACACCCGCAATCACATTATCATTGGTACTCTCCGGATTACGGATCGCTTCTACATTTAAGAATGGCTGATCAACGGGGCCTGAAAATAAAATTTGTCCTTTCCGGACAATAAGATCTTGTCCATATGCATGAAATCGTCCTTCAGGAATATTAATCTGGCCATTTAAACCCAATCCTTGTTTATCTTGGATAACTTTTAATATTCCTGTTAATCGAGCTTTTAAACCAAATGCGTCCAGACGAACATCATTGCCAATTTTAATTTGTAGATTGGTTAAGATTGGTATTGATATACCTTTTTTCTCAATTGGCTGCAAATTTGCATCTAACATCACTTCATCTGATGAAACGCCTACTGCTGATTCCGGTAATTCTTGTACTGTTATACGCGCCCAGGGAATATTTACATTACCATTAAGACTTAATAAATTAGGTGTAGCTTCAAAAACAATATCCGGCTCCACATCAATACGAACCATTGGCGGTAATGTTATCCGCAGTTTGTTACCGGTGGCCGAAATTCTCGCTTGCCAGGCTTTAATGTTACGCCAATCCGCCTCTCCGGTTAATTTTAAATAACCTTCTGGTGTATTTATACGTCCGGTTAATTGAGAATGTGTTCCCATAAAATTCAGTTTGAGGAAACCCTGATTGATATCAAATGGAAACCAGTGTCCTTTTGCTGCCACATTAGAAAGTGCCAAATTACCATTTAATAGTGGCTGCTTCATATTGCCAGCTAACCTTAAATCGGCATTCAAATCGCCATCTAACTTTTCACCTTTACTTAGAACTGGACGAATTAATGCTAATGAAATATTTTCAATGTTAACACTACCTGATAATTTACGGTTTTGTTGCAGATCGTCAATCCGTATATTGCCTGAAAATTTGCCATTATTGTTAATTTGTATTAACCACTGTAAGACCGCCTTACCATTACTCATATCTGCATTTAATGTTAGCGTTTGAAATTCAACTGGTAACACCGATCCTTCAATTAATTGCTTAATTTTCACACTATTACCAAGCAAATTTACTTTTGCCTGTGGTGAACGGCCATCCGCATACCAGCTCACTTTTGCATCACCATCAAAACTGCCTGTGAGCTGAGTTTCAGCAGGCAAAAAAGGTTTGAGCAGTGCTAAATCAAACTGTTGTAATAGAATATCTGCATTACCGGACTTACCAATTTTAGCCGTTTTAGACAGACAAAAACGCCCTTTAGCATTTATCCAGCAATGAGGGGACAAAGTGACTTCCTGTTGTTGATTAGCATACTCAATCGCAACTGGCCGACTTAATTGCCATTCACCGATCGGTGAATTAAATAAAGTATTATCTAACACGCCTTGCCATAACGCTTTCTGTCGATCAAAACGGCCTTTCAGTGTTAAATGACCAAAAATGGGTTTTCCATCGATATTCATTTTAACACTATGCTGTTGTTCATTACCTTTAGCATCTAAGTTGAAATTGTGCACAACTAAATCGGACTGTTTCAACTGATGAATAGCAACGGTTAACTGACCATGGATCTGTTTATCAGAACGGATATCACCTTGAATAATAGCTTTATCAATAGCTAAGTTTTTTTGCCATTTAACTTTACGAGCTGCCAGATCAACCATTAATTGTGGTGACTTTAAATCACCTCGTAATTTTAATTGTCCCTTAATGACACTCGCTAAACCAGGTAATACACCATCGAGACCGGGGGCATCTATTATCCCATCTAGTTGCCATTTGTCACTCACATGTCCATTAATAGCTAATTTATTGCGCCCGAGTAAGATATTGAAATCGGAAATGTTCCATTGACCTGCGGCATTTCCGTTTATCTGTCCGCGGGTTTGTAATAAATTACCTTTTACCTTACCATCCAAGGTAATTTCAGGGATTTTTAATTGCCAGCTACCACCATGTAAACTGCCTGTCGTGACGATTTTACCCTGTAATTTAGCTGGCCATTGTGGCCACTGTTTTGCAGTATTAATATTGGATAAAGTTAATAACCCATTCCAACTTATCGCTTTACTCCAATCAATAATTCCGCTTAATTCAGTGTGTCCTTGCAACGCATTCAATCGCAGACGAGTTAAACGAAACTGTTCTTCATTCCCTTTAGCATCAAGCGTTAATAAGGCCGGTGGCACATCCCGTCCATCCATTTGGGTTCTTAATGAGAGGTCATAATTCATCACCTTACCATTCAAACGTAAACGCAGA